>JAHEKF010000100.1 GCA_024638465.1 Rhodospirillaceae bacterium
CGCCATTCGCTTGCGAATCGCGAGCCGCAATCTGGTCGCGAGCCAGCTCAGCGGCAGTGCGACACCTGCCTTGAGCCATTCATCGGCGACCGTCTGCGGATCAAGCGAGTTGCTAGATATTGACTTAAAATAATTCTCAAACTCCATGTTTTTACTATGATAATCGAGCGAGTTCAGCGTGAGCGCGCGAAATGGTGAGCCATCGCCAAGCGCGAGCAGATTGCCCCAGGCAGCACTTTCCGGACCGCCTGGCAGCTGCCCGAGCCATCGCAGGGCCGTGTCGGGCGCGGGTCTCGGCACTGCCAGGCTCTGGCAACGGCTGCGAATGGTCGCCGGCAACTGGCCGGGCCGGTGGCTGACGAGCAGCAGATAAGTATCGGGCGACGGTTCCTCCAGCGTCTTCAGCAACGCATTCGCTGCTGCCGGCGTCATCGCGTCGGCTGGCTCGATGACGACAACCTTGGTGCTGCCGTGCATGCTCGTGAGGTTCAGGCTGTCGGTCATTGCCCGAATCTGGTCGACCGAAATGGATCGCTTGCGTTCCTCGGGGAAGACATACTGAAGATCGGGGTGGTGATCGGCAGGTGCATGCCGAGCGGACATCGCCTCGCCCGCAGGTGCGGCTTGCAGCTCGGACGGAGAATCCTCGAGCGGATTCAGCAGCCGGTTGGCGATAACCAGAGCCAGATTGACTTTGCCGATACCCGGAGGCCCCGTTAGAAGCCAGGCATGAGCCAGCCTCGACTCGCTGCACTGCGCTTCCAGCGATGCGAAGCTCGAGTGCAGCCACGGGCAGAGCGCGATACCGAGCGTGCTGTGGCTATGCATCTTCGGCCACCGCCAGCAGGCGCTCGATATGCCCGCGGATCTCCTGCTTGACGTCGTGCAGTGTCCGGGCGGCGTCAACGCGCTTGATCCGCTGCGGAAACCGGTCCGCCTGGCCGAGATAAGCAGCGCGTACGCGCTCGAAGAACTCCCGATTCTCACGTTCGAAATGATCCGGCTCCCGGTTGGCGATTCGGCCGAAGCCGACTTCGATCGGTGCGTCGAACAGTAGTGTCAGGTCCGGCTCCAGATCGCGCTGGATCGCGTGTTTAAGTGTCGTGAGCAGTTCGTTCGAAACGCCACGGCCACCGCCCTGGTAGGCGATCGTCGCGTCGGTGAAGCGATCGCAAAGCACCCACGCGCCGCGTGCCAGAGCCGGTCGGATGACGTCGTCGAGATGCTGAGCGCGCGCTGCGAACATCAGCATCGTCTCTACCTCCGGCGAGACGTCGCCGTGCTCCTCGTCGAGGACCCAGCGACGAATCTGTTCGCCGAGCGGTGTGCCGCCGGGTTCGCGTGTTACGACGACCTCGTGGCCAGCGCCAGCGATGAGTTCCTCGAGATAGGCGAGATTCGTCGATTTTCCTACGCCTTCGATTCCCTCGAGCGTAATAAAACCATTGGTCGTTGCCACTGTTCGCGCTGCTCCCGATTCGCCGTCAGTTGCGGTTGCGCAGGCGCTCGAGATACCGGGCTACGGCCCGGTTGTGCTCCTCGAGCGAGGCGGAGAAGTAGTGACTCCCGTCGGGTTCGCCGGTTGCGACGAAAAACACGGCATCGCCGTCGCCGGGTTCAACGGCCGCGCGCAACGACGCCAGGCCGGGCAGCGAGATTGGTGTCGGCGGCAGGCCGAAGCGCCGGTAGGTGTTGTAAGGCGTGTCGGTTGCCAGATCGGACGACCGAATATTGCCGTCGTAGTCGCTTCCGATTCCGTAGATGACCGTCGGATCGGTCTCCAGGCGCATGCCCCGCTCGAGGCGGCGGCTGAACACACCGGATATCTGGCGACGTTCGCTCCCGAGCGCCGTCTCCTTTTCGATGATAGAAGCCAGAATCAGTGCTTCGTAGGCATTGCTCAGCACGAGCGTCTGACGCTGGTTCCAGACGGTCTCCAGCGCGTTTTTCAGGGCTTCGTGCGCCTGCCGGAGAATTTCGAGATCGGTTGTCCCCCGGGGAAAGCTGTACGTGTCGGGGAAGAACTGGCCCTCGGGGTGGATTCCTTCGGATCCGAGTTTGCTCATGATGGTAGCCGCGTCATCGCTTCCCGCGACGATCGCGGGATGCGCGCGCAGCATCTCGAGAAACTCGTCGAAGCGCCAGCCCTCGACGACGGTAAGCGTGTGCAGGACGACCTCGCCCTCAACGAGCTGTCGCAGCAGTTCGCGGGGACTCGTGTCAGGCAGGATCCGGTACTCGCCCGCCCGAATCCGGATCGCATCGCCGGAGAATCGCGCGTACAGCGTCAGCAAATCCGGCATCTCGAGCAAGCCACGCGCCGCAAGATCGCGGGCGACGCTAGCGAGCGGCGTTCCCGAGGGAATGTCCAGAACCGTTCCCTCATCGGGTATTGCCATTGCCGAGTTCAGCTGGCTCCAGCCGAAGGCTGCGATCGCGAGCGTTATCGCGGCTACTGCTGCCACCAAGGCCATCACGATGCGGCTATTCATGCCGCAGCTCCGCAAGCCGCTGCATTAACTGGCGCGTCAGACCGCGTGAATCGAAGCGGCGACCGTCCAGTTGATTTACCGGCCAGATACCGGCTATGGCATTTGTAACGAATATTTCGTCGCTGCCAAGCAGATCCTCCGGGGAGACATCGGTTTCCATGACCTCGATTCCGTCTCCTGCAGCCAGCTCCATCACCGCGCTCCTCATGATCCCCGCAACGCCGCAGCGCCCCAGACCCGGAGTCATTAGTGTATCCCCTTGCACCGAGAATAGATTGGTCATCGTTCCGCAGACGACCCGTCCCGATACGTCCAGCATCAACCCTTCCGCGATGCGATCGTCCTCCCACTCGGTTCTCGCCATGACCTGCTCGAGCCGATTCAGGTGTTTAATGCCCGCCAGCAACGGATTCTCGGCGAGACGCGTCTTGCAGATCCTGACGCTGATGCCCTCACTGTAGTGGCCCGCCGGATAATCTGGCCATGGATGAATCGTGACGAGGCGAGTGGTTTTGGTGCCGGGCTCTACCCGATAGCCGCGCCCGCCCGCTCCTCGCGTAACGATGAGCTTGGCGACGCCGCGCGACTGCGGCGCGATCAGCTTTTCGAGATCCTGCCGTATCTTGTCTTCGTCGGGCGGCTCGATAAGCAGGCGCCGGCAGCCGCCGAACAGTCGTTCGAGATGTTTAGAGAAGAAGCGGATCCGGCCGTCGATGACGGCCATGGATTCGAACACACCGTCGCCATAAGCGAGACCGCGGTCGCCCGGACTGATCGCGGAGTTCGTACCGTTGATGAGCCAGTTCGATTTCGTCACTCGGGGTTGTTAAGCGAACGGTTGTGGGAAGCGAGCGTTCCCGCGACGAGACTAGTTAAAGCGTTTGAAGATGACGGTGCCGTTGGTTCCGCCGAAGCCGAATGAATTTGACAGCGCGTATTCGAAATCGATCTCCCGCGCCGTGTTTGCGGTGTAGTCGAGATCGCACTCGGGGTCCTGGTTATCGAGGTTGATCGTCGGTGGCAATACCTGATCTTTCAGGGCCAGCACACTAAAAATGGCTTCTGCCGCTCCCGCGGCGCCGAGCATGTGCCCGGTCATCGACTTCGTCGAACTGACTGCGAGTTTCTTCGCGTGATCGCCAAAGGTTCGCTTGATCGCGGTCGTCTCGGCAAGATCACCGAGCGGCGTCGACGTTCCGTGCGCGTTCACATATGCAATCTGAGCGGCATCGAGACCGGCATCACGGAGTGCGTCGCGCATGCACTGATCGGCTCCGCGTCCATCCGTAGCGGGCGCGGTAATGTGGCCCGCATCGCCGCTCATGCCGAAGCCAACGACTTCGGCCAGAATCGGCGCGCCACGTTTCTTTGCGCGCTCATATTCCTCGAGTAACAAAGCGCCTGCGCCATCGCTGAGGACAAAGCCGTCACGATCTCGATCCCAGGGGCGACTCGCACGTTCGGGTTCATCGTTGCGTGTCGACAGTGCGCGTGCTGATGCAAAGCCGCCGATCCCGAGTTCCGTCGTTGCGTATTCGGAGCCACCCGCGAGCATGACGTCGGCATCGTTGTAGGCGATCAGACGGGCCGCAAGGCCGATGCAATGCGTCGACGTGGCGCATGCCGTAACGAGCGCGAGGTTGGGTCCGGTCATACCGTAGTCAATCGAGACATGCCCCGAGACCATGTTGACGATGCTGCCGGGAACGAAAAACGGCGAGATCCGTCTGGGGCCGCCCTTTGAAAAACGCTCGTAGTTTTTCTGGATCGTGTCTAACCCGCCTATTCCGGAACCCATGAACACGCCGAAGCGGTGCGCTTCCGCTTCAGGCACTTCCAGGCCGGCCTGCTCGATCGCCTGCTTGCAGCTCGCGATTCCATAGTGCATGAAGCGATCGGAGTTGCGCGCGTGTTTCGCGTCCATGTACGCGCTGACGTCGAAGTCCTTGATCATTCCGCCGATTCGCGAAGCGAAGCCCTCGGTATCGAAGGTATCGATCAGAGAAATGCCGCTGACGCCGTTCTTGACGTTTTCCCAGCTGTCGTCGACGGTGTTGCCGACAGGAGCGACGATTCCCAGTCCGGTTACGACTACTCGCCGTCTAGACACAGGTGTTTCCAGGAGTGTTCGGAATTAGGGGTGACAGGCTGCCGCGCCGCCGCGAATCAGGAATCTTTTTTACTGGCGGTGACGTAGTCAATTGCGTTTTGGACCGTTGTGATTTTCTCGGCCTCATCATCGGGTATCTCTGTTTCGAACTCTTCTTCCAGAGCCATCACCAGTTCGACAGTATCCAGCGAGTCTGCCCCGAGATCATCGACGAATGATGCATCGTTCTTGATCTCATCGGTCTTGATGCCGAGCTGCTCTGCGATTATCGCTCTGACTTGGTCTTCGACACTACTCATGCGTGTGGTACCTCTTCGTGAACCTGCAGGCGGCGTCCGGTAGCCGACCCGATGTGGCGCGTATTGTATGGGAATCACCAAAGGCAATCTACAAGGTCGAAAAAAGATACCGTTTGTTGAAACGAAAACAGTAGCTTAGAGGCGTTGCCCGCGGTCAGATCATGGCCAATCCGCCGTTCACGTTGAGCGTTTCGCCGGTGATGTATCCGCCCGCATCGGACGCGAGAAAAACAACAGCTGCTGCGATGTCGGCTGGCGCTCCCAATCTGCCTGCCGGAATCTGTTGGCGCAACGCATCAGTCTGCGCATCATCGAGTTCACGCGTCATGTCCGTATCGATGAAGCCGGGTGCGATCGCGTTGACGGTAATCCCCCGCGACGCGACTTCCTGCGCGAGCGATTTGGTGAATCCGATCATTCCGGCTTTTGCCGCGGCGTAGTTCGTCTGTCCGGGGTTGCCTGTCAGGCCGACGACCGACGTAATGTTGATAATCCGCCCGCGACGCGCCTTCATCATTCCGCGCAGTGATGCTTTACAGAGCCGGAATAACGACGACAGGTTCGTCGAAATAACCTGATCCCACTCATCGCTCTTCATTCGCATCAGAAGATTGTCTCGAGTGATACCAGCATTGTTGACGAGGATGCCCGGAGCACCTTCGGCCGCAGCGATATCCGCAAGCAGAGCGTCGATCGAGTCCTGGTTGCCAACGTCGAGGACCATGCCGCGCCCGTTCGAATCGATCTTCTTCAGGTAAGCGGAGATACTTGCGGCG
>JAHEKF010000101.1 GCA_024638465.1 Rhodospirillaceae bacterium
GGTTACAAGGCCGATCACGTGCTGCTGTCGCCCGACGGCAAGGAGATGTGGGCGACGAGCAACGGCGAGGGCAGCATCTACGTGTTCGACGCGGAGACCCGCGAGCAGCTCGAAGTCATCCACATGCCGCATCGCGGCGAGCCTCACGGGCTCGTCTGGGTGGCCTACGACGACAACGGCGAAGGCCGCGTCGTCAGAGATCAGGGCGGATTTCACAACGGCGTGCATCCGGCAAGAGGCAATCCGTTGGCTCTCGCCAGAAATTAACAACCAGGCAGTCTCGGCAGAGGGCGATCAATGAAAGCTGTGAATCGGAAGAGCACCGTGTTTCGTTCCGCGTTCGGAATCTTCGCGCTGGCGGTCCTCGGCTACTCCCTGGTGCCTCGCGCGCAGACGGCTGACACCGAAAACATCATCCTGGGTCGGCCGACCGGTGATTCCGTCGCCATCCACGCGCTCGTCACGGCCGGGACGAGAGTCTTCGCGGAATTCGGCACCGCTCCCGGCGCTTATTCTGAGGAGACGGAAACTGTCGAGGCATCGGCCGACAATATTGCGGCCCTCGAACTCGAGGGGCTGAGCGCCGATACGCGCTACTTCTATCGTCTGACCTATCAGGACGGCTCGGATGCGGGTGTCCGGACCGGCGATGAGCACAGCTTCCATACGCAGCGGTCTCGCGGCAGCACGTTTACGTTCGGCGTGCAGGGCGACTCGCACCCGGAACGGCCGAACACCATGTACCACCCGGACCTGTACAGGCGAACCATGGGCCTCGTGGCCGACGCCCGGCCGGACCTGTATTTCATGCTCGGCGACGACTTCAGCATCTCGAATCCGATGGCTGATTTTTACCGCGGTGACAAGACGGCACTGAACCAGCGCGTCGTCGACGACGTCTACGTGAACCAGCGCCGGTTCCTGAGCCTCATGGCGCACTCGACGGCACTGTTCCCTGTCAATGGCAATCACGAGGAGGCGCGCCGGCATTTTCTGGGTACCGGGCTCCATGACGTTTCGATATTTGCAGGACGCGCGCGGACGCGATTCTTCCCCTTGCCCGCGCCAGACGATTTCTACAGCGGCAACCCGGATCCGGTCGAAGGCATCGGCTTACTAAGAGACTACTTCGCCTTCGAGTGGGGCGACGCGCTGTTCGTGATGATCGATCCGTACTGGCACTCGCCGGTACCGGTAGGTAACTCTGGCGGGATGGGCGCTATGGGCGCAGGTTTTGGCGAGGAGTGGGATCGACTCACAAGGACTTATCCCGACCGCTGGGCCTCAACCATGGGCGATGCGCAATACCAGTGGTTTCGGGAGACGCTGATGGAGAGCGACGCCAGGTATAAATTCGTCTTCACCCATCATGTCCTGGGCGTCGGCCGTGGCGGTATCGAACTGGCGAGGAACTATGAGTGGGGCGGTTACGGCGCCGACGGCACCTGGGAGTTCGACGAGCGGCGACCGGGCTGGGAGCTGCCGGTGCATCAGACGATGGTGAAATACGGCGTAACCATTTTCTTCCAGGCTCACGATCATATTTTCGTGCGTCAGGAACTCGACGGCGTCGTGTACCAGTCCGTCCCCAATCCCGCCGACGACACCTATACCGCACGTAATAGAGGCGCTTACCTGTCGGGCGACGCCCTGGACAACTCGGGATATCTGAACGTCACGGTTTCACCGCAGCAACTTCAGGTGGATTACATCCGGTCGTGGTTGCCGCAGGATGAGACTGACGGCCGGCGTCATGGCGAGGTCGCCTACTCTTACAGTATCGAATCGCAGTAACTACCGGGCGGGAGAAGTTTATCGACGCGGGGACGCCATGACGAAGATTCTAAGGATGCGGCACGCGCTAACGATACTTGGGATGACTACGAGCTGCTGCGTCGCGCCGCTGGTGCTGGCGCACCACTCGACCGTAGCCAACCCGGCCCTGTACCTCGCCGAGAATCTCGTCGAGCTGGAGGGCGAGATTATTGAGGTCCTGTGGCGCAATCCGCATGCCAGAGTACGTCTCAAGGTGGTCGACGATGCGGGCGAAGAGAAAACCTGGGAAATCGAGTTTGGCCCGGCGGGCGTCATGAGTCTCGAGCGCCGGGGCATTACCGCCGACATCTTCAGGCCGGGTGATCGCGTCACGGCGGCAGGATTCGTTTCCCGCTGGAGCCGGGACTCCCTGGGCTTGCTCCACCTGCTGCTGCCGGACGGTCGGGAGTACATCGACGGCAATCGCGAGCCCCGCTGGTCGAACTTTAGGCTAGGCAGCGAATCACGGCCGATAGACGCCACCAGAGTCGAGGCTGCGCGGCGCGAAGCTGAAGGCATCTTCCGCGTCTGGGGTGCTAACCCGGACCGGCGGGGACCGCCGCATCCGCGGCCGTCTACCTACGACTACCTGCTGACGGAGCGTGGCCGTGAGCTCGCCGCGACGTTCAATCCGCCGACGGACCACCCCGAGCTCGACTGCCGGCAGGGTATGCCGACGACCATGTTCGATCCCGTTCCAATGCAGCTCATCGATGCAGGTGATCGCATCCTGCTGCGCGTCGAGGAGTACGATATAGAGCGCGTTATCTACCTGGACCCCGAAGCTGCGGATCTCGACGTTCCCGCATCGCCGCTCGGGCGCTCGGTAGGGCGTTGGGAAAGCGATACGCTGGTCGTGGAAACGGATCGAGTGGACTGGCCGTACTTCGATCCCTACGGTACGCCGCAGTCGGCGCGGACGCGTTATGTCGAGACGTTCTCCATTGCCGAGGAGGGCAATCGGCTGAATTACGTGTTTACCGCGATCGATCCCGAGATGTTCAGCGAGCCCGTCGTCATCGAATGGCCGCGATCCTGGACGCCGGGAGTGGAGCTTCAGCAGTTTGATTGCGTTGCCGATTGGGAGGACACGCCAGGCTGATACGCCGTCGACAATCGAATGCCCCGCGGCCAGACCATGGCTGCGAGAAGGACAAATAAATGCGCAATTTTATCAATACGATAGCGTTAATTTTTATAGCAGTTTCTATGCCGCTCCAGGCATCCGCCCATCACTCCAACGCGGAGTGGGACTCGAGCGTCAAGCTGGAATTCGAGGGCGAGGTCGTCGGCGTGACCTGGCGCAATCCTCACGTTCGGCTTTCCGTCAAAGTCTCCGGCGACGGAGGAGAGGACGCCGTCTGGGCTCTCAACGGCAACGCCGTGAGTCACCTCATCCGCCAGGGCGTCGAAGGCGCGCCGGTCGAGCGCGGGGACGTCATTCGTTTTATCGGTTCGCCGTCGACACGCCGCCCTCACAACATGAACGTCGACAGTATCCTGATCGCGGGCGACACGGAGGTTCTGATGCGTAACGCCGCCCGTCACTGGCCGCAGGCAACGCTTATGGGCAACGGCAAGGGTGATTCCTGGGGCCAGGAAGAGAACGCAAACGCCGAGCCGAACGGATTCTTCACGGTCTGGCGATCGGTACGCGGCAGCGGTGGCCAGGGTCCACTCGCGCTGACACCCGCAGCCGAAGCCGTTCAAACGGCGTGGGACGTGACCGACAACTGGGTCGTTCGCTGCGAGCCGCGCGGCATGCCGTCGACGATGGGTGGTCCCTATCCGAGGGACTTCATTCAGGAAGACGGCAGGATCATATTCCGCAACGAGGAGTTCGATGCCGTGCGCGTATTTCACATGACGGACGACATCGATCCCGCGACACAGCCCGCAACGCCGATGGGTTATTCGGTGGGCCGGTGGGAAGACGAACGCACGCTCGTTGTCGAGACGAGCCGCGTGTCTTTTCCCTGGTACAACACCGCGGGCGTACCCCAGAGCGAAAACGTCTCCATGGTCGAGCGCTTCGTGCTGAGGGAGGACGAGCTGCGGCTCACTCACGAGATCATCGTGACCGATCCCGCGACTTTTACTAGGCCCGCAAGAAGGACTACGGAATGGATGGCGGTTCCGGGTATCGAGGTCAGGCCTTATGAGCTGGATTGCGACGTCAATCCCTGGGTACCGGCGGAATGACCGCCCATTCGATGGTGCGAGAAGCCAATGAGAGGAGAGCTGTGAAGAAATATCTGGGAGTGCTTTTTTCATTCAGCTTCGGAATGTGCGGTCTCGCTGAGGCACATCACTCCTATGCGGCATTTTTCGAAGTGGATCAGCGAATCCAACTCGAGGGCGTCGTCGATCAGTTCCTCGCGCAGAATCCGCACGGCTACATCGTCTTCAACGTCGTCAACGAGGACGGCGATACCGAACAGTGGCGGGCCGAGATGCCGGGCTGGGTCGGGTTGAGCCGCGGTCGCGGCTGGACCGCCGAGGACCTCGAGCCGGGCGACCCGATAACGATCGTCGGCGCGCCGGCGAGTACGGGTGATGCGACACTCATTCGCGCCGACGATATCGTCATGCCGGACGGCTGGACGCGCCACTTATTCAACGACCCGGTGACCGGCAGGCGCCGGGACCCGACACCCCCGCCCGGCGTGATCGTCGATGGATCCTCTTCTCCGCAGCCATACTACCCACCACCCAGAACGGACGGGGACTGGGCGGGGTTCGACGTCGTCTGGGGACCGAACAGCGGCACGTCCGACGACCCACGCGACATTGCGGCACCGGGCGTCAGGTACGATGACGCCATTCTGACGGAAGCGGCCCGTCGCGCCTTGGCGGATCGTGACCAGGCTGACGACCCGAGCCTGCGCTGCATCAAACCGACTCTCCTGATCTCGATGATCAGCCCGAACCCGATTCGGTTCAGCAGGGACGGCGAGCACATCAAGGTCGAGGCTGAGCGCTGGGATACGGTTCGCACGATCTATATGGACGATCGCGGGCCGCCGGCGGGAACCCCTCATACGATCAACGGTTTCTCCGTCGGTCGCTTCGAAGGCGAAGAGCTGGTCATAGATACGACCCGCATTACGGCGGGCTGGCAACTGCCCGGACGCGGGCCGCCGCACAGCGATGCGCTGCAGGTCACGGAACGCTATCGCGTCGCCGAAGACGGTCGTCTCGAGGTGACTTACACGATAGAGGATCCGGCGACGTTGACGGTGCCCCTGAGCTGGCAGCGGTTCAATCGGCCGGCCGATCTGCAGATCCTGAATTCCTACAACTGCCAGCCGTCTCCCGGTAGCGGCTATTCCTGGGAGCAGGGCTAAAAAACGGGGACATTCTGATTTTTTTTACCCGGAAACGATGAATGTCCCCATTAATACATTAATAAATTGATCAAACGAGACGCTATTTCGCGAGGATACTGACAATGAGAACATTGCTAATGACACTGGTCGCATCGCTGTTGCTTGCATCGGCCGCGGGCTACGGCGCGGACAGGCCCAACATCGTCTTCATGCATTCGGATGACCAGGCCTGGTACGGACTCTCGGTGCAGATGCATCCGGACATGCGCAACTCGAAAAGCGATTTTTATCAAACGCCGCGGCTCGAGGAATTGGCGAGTCAGGGTATGCGATTCTCGTCGGCTTACGCGCCGGCTACGGTTTGTTCGCCCACTCGCATGAGCCTGCAGAGCGGTATGACGCCGGCGAAGAACCATTGGACGAAAGCGCACCCCATCGCGACGGCTGAAAGCAATTATCCCCTGATCCCGATGCAGCACCACAAGTCGAT
>JAHEKF010000102.1 GCA_024638465.1 Rhodospirillaceae bacterium
GCGTCGCAAGCCGCTGTCACGCCAATACGCGGCAGCTGGCGGATAGAGCGCTGGCGATAGACGGCGTAAGCAGGGCGTTTCAGGGTCCGGCTTTTCACGAGGTCGTGCTGCGCCTGCCCGCCCCCGCATCCCGCGTCGTCGAAGGAATGCAGCGGCGCGGCATCGTCGCGGGATTGCCATTGTCGACGTGGTATGGCGGATTCGAAGATTGTCTGCTTGTCTGCGCGACAGAAACGAAGACCCCGGAAGACATCGAGGAATTCGTCTCCGCCCTGGCGCAGGAGATCGATACGGCAGGAGGTTCGCGATGAGTGAGTCCCTGATCTTCGAACTCGGCCGGCCCGGGCGCCAAGCGAGCGCGCAAATGCCCGCAGGTGAGATCGATCTGGAAATTCCCGATGAGTTCCTGCGTAAGGACGCGCCACTGTTGCCGGAGGCGTCCGAACTCGACGTCGTTCGACACTACACGCGGCTGTCGCAGAAGAATTTCTCTATCGATACTCAGTTCTATCCGCTCGGATCCTGCACGATGAAATACAACCCGCGCGGTTGTAACTCGCTCGCGATGTTGCCGGGCTTTACGCGTCGCCATCCGCTGGCGCCGGAGGCTGTGTCGCAGGGCTTCATGGCCTGCGCATTCGAACTGCAGGAAATGCTGAAGTCGGTCACGGGAATGACCGAGTTCTCTTTGACGCCGATGGCCGGCGCACAGGGAGAACTTGCGGGTGTCGCGATGATTCGCGCCTATCACGTCGAGCGCGGTGATCTGAACCGGACGGAGATCATCGTGCCGGATGCAGCTCACGGGACGAACCCCGCGACGGCGACGATGTGCGGCTGCACGGTCAGAGAGCTGCCCACGAGGCCGGACGGCGATATCGACCTCGAAACGCTGGCGGAGCTGCTGGGGCCGCGGACCGCTGGAATCATGCTGACGAATCCGTCGACGCTGGGAGTATTCGAGCGCAGTATTTCGACCGTGGAAAAGCTGGTTCACGACGCCGGCGGATTGCTTTACTACGACGGCGCGAATCTCAACGCGATCCTCGGCAAGGTTCTGCCGGCGTCGATGGGCTTCGATGTCATGCACATCAATCTCCACAAGACGTTCGCGACGCCGCACGGTGGCGGTGGACCGGGCTCGGGGGTCGTTGGCGCAGGCGAGTTACTCGCGCCGTATCTGCCCGTACCTGTCGTCGGCGAATCCGACGAAGGCTATCGTTGGCTTGATGAGAACGACCGGCCGCATAGCATCGGTCGCCTGTCCGCGTTTATGGGTAACGCCGGTGTTCTACTGCGTGCCTATATCTACATGCGGCTGCTCGGGCGCCAGGGTATGGAGCGCGTCGCCGACTATGCCGTGCTGAATGCGAACTACGTCATGGTCGAGTTGTCGAAAGCGGGTTTCGATCTCGCGTTTCCGGAGCGGCGTGCCAGCCACGAATTTATCGTGACCTTGCGCAGGCAGGCGAAGTCGACCGGGGTCAGTGCGATGGATGTCGCGAAAGCACTGCTTGACCGCGACTTCCATGCGCCCACGACGTATTTCCCACTCCTCGTTCCCGAATGTCTGTTGATCGAGCCTACGGAGACAGAGAGCAAGCAGACGCTGGATCGATTCATCGCTGCGATGGTCGAGATACTGCATCTGGCGGAAACGGATCCATCGGCGTGCAAGGCAGCACCGCAGAAAACCCCCGTGCGTCGCCTGGATGATGTGCGTGCCGCGCGTCAGATCGATGTCTGCTACGAGCCACCGGCATCGACCGCGAGCGGAAAAATTGCCGAAGTCGGTGCGGGCTGAGCCCGCTGGGGCGCACGGCCCGGGAGAAAACGGACTCCAATCTGGTCAGATTCGAAGTGATCACCCTACAATGCCTGGTTATGAATAAATCAGTTCGCTCGATATTGACGTTACTCTTCGCGGTGTCCGCGTCCACCACGGCGGCTCAGGAGCCGACGTGGAACGAGACGTTGCAGGCGATTTCATCGGGAATCGTTTCGATTCAGGTCGACAGCACGCGGGCTTTCGATACGGGTCGCAACCAATCGAGCCAGGCGACCGGGTTTGTCGTCGACGCAGAGCGCGGGCTGATTCTTACGAATCGTCATGTGGTGACGCCGGGACCGGTTGTCGCTCAGGCTATCTTTCCGAATCAGGAGGAAGTCGAACTTGCGCCGATCTACCGTGATCCGGTGCACGACTTCGGTTTCTTTCGCTATAACCCGGAAGACCTACGCTTCATCGAGCCGGCTGAATTGCCGCTTGCGCCTGAAGCCGCAAGAATAGGTCGAGACGTTCGCGTTGTCGGTAACGATGCGGGTGAGCAGATGTCGATTCTCGCGGGCACTATCGCGCGGCTGGATCGGCAGGCTCCCAACTATGGTCGCGGCAACTACAATGACTTCAACACCTTCTATATGCAGGCCGCGTCGGGCACTTCCGGCGGATCTTCCGGCTCGCCAGTTCTCGATATCGAGGGTCGCGTCGTCGCACTGAATGCCGGTGCGAGCAGTCAGGCGCAATCGAGCTTCTTCCTCCCACTCGACCGCGTGCGTCGCGCGCTCGTCTTGCTGCAGCAGAATCAGCCGGTCACGCGCGGCACGCTGCAGAGCGAGTTCGTGCACAAGCCATTCGCCGAGCTGCGCCGCCTCGGGCTTACAGAGATGACCGAGGCGTCCGTACGCGAAGCGTTCCCGGAGCAGACAGGCATGCTCGTTGTCGAACGCGTGCTTCCAGGTGCAGCGGCGGAAGCCTTTCTGCAGCCCGGCGACATTCTCGTTCGCGTCAATGGCGAACTCATGGCGGGCTTCGTGCCTGTCGAAGCGACTCTCGACGACAACGTCGGTAACTCTGTCGATCTTCAGATCGAGCGCGGTGGTGAAGTACTGGAGGCGACGGTACCCGTAGACGATCTGCATGCGATCACGCCGGACGAATTTATTTTTTACGGGGAAGGCGTTTTCAACAATCTTTCCTATCAGCAGGCCCGTCACTTCAATCGTGCCGTTTCGGGCGTCTATGTTGCGAATCCAGGCTATGTCTTCGGCTCGGCTGCGATACCTCGCGCGAGTCTGTTGATCAGTGTCGATAGCGAACCGATGACCAGTCTCGATGACCTGCAGAGAGTCCTGGAGCGGTTGCCGGACGGAGCACGAACGACGGTCCGGTTCTCGCAATTCGACGATCCGCAGACGGAACGCCAACGCGTCGTCACGAACGATCGCGACTGGTTTCCCGCACAGCGCTGCAAGCGCAGTGACGAGACCGGGTTGTGGCCGTGTGATTCGCTTGCCATGGCTGCCACGCGGCAGGAACCGGAAGTGCAAAGCACGACGTTCCCGCCTCAGCGTGGCGAACGGTATCAGCAGCGTATCGCACCGTCGCTGGTGCTCGTGAACTTCGACATGCCATATACCGTGTCGGGTGTCTCCGACAGGCACTACTATGGAACCGGCCTGATCGCGGATGCCGAACGCGGGCTTGTTGTCGTGGACAGGAACACTGTCCCGGTTGCGCTGGGCGACGTGCGCATTACGATTGCCGGTTCGCTCGAGATTCCCGGGCGCGTCGAGTACATACACCCGCTGCATAATCTTTCGATCGTTTCCTATGATCCCGCTCTGATCGGTGACACACCGACGCGCAGCGCGACATTCGTCACTG
Organism: Rhodospirillaceae bacterium; assembly: GCA_024638465.1. GTDB lineage: Bacteria > Pseudomonadota > Gammaproteobacteria > Steroidobacterales > Rariloculaceae > SMWC01. Next base: position 3,668 of record JAHEKF010000102.1, read on the forward strand.
ACGACGTGCTCCCTGGTGACCAACTGGCTGTTGTCGGCGTCAAGCCCGACCATACGCTGTCATCGCAATCCAGCGTCGTGGCCGCGGTCGAGGCAGCGAACTTCCCGCTGTCGAGGACGCTGCGTTTTCGCGAGTCGAACATGGAGGGGATTACGCTCGTAAACGGGCCTGACGATTTCGACGGCGTCATCGTCGATCGGCAGGGACGTGTCGCCGCATTCTGGGCGACGTTTGCGTATCAGACGGGTCGTGAGCTCAATCAGATCAACATGGGTATCCCGGCTTATCTGATTTCGGACATGGTCGACAGGCACCGTCGTGGCGAACTGCTTCATTCGCTCGAAGTCGAGTGGAGCTATTTGCCGCTCGCGTCCGCTCGTCGCTTCGGGTTGCCGGAGAGCTGGGTCGAGCAATACGAAGCTTACAGTCCGTCGCGGCGCCAGGTGCTGGCCGTGTCGAGTGCCGTTGCTGGGTCGCCCGCGGCGGAAGTTTTCCGCTCCGGCGACATTCTGTTGAGTATTGACGGTGAGCCGCTGAACACGTTTCGGGAAGCCGACGAAGCGACGCAGAAATCCGAGGTCGAGGTCGTTGTATTTCGCGATGGCCGCGAGTTCCGTGAGATCGTGCCTACTGTCGCCCTGGGCGGTGAAGGAATTCAGCGCGTCGTCCTGTGGGCCGGGGCGCTGCTGCAGACTCCGCACCGCGCCATCTCCGCGCAACGAGGTATCGAGTCGCAGGGCGTCTACGTCTCGTATTTCGGATTCGGTTCGCCCGCCAGCCGCTCCGGGCTATTCGCGGGACGCCGAATCGTGGGAGTGGAAGGCCGGACGATAACGGATCTGGACAGTTTTCTGGCCGCCGTCGATGGCCTCGAAGATCGCGATTCGGTTCGCCTCAATACCGTGACCTGGAACGGTGTACCGCAGGTGATTACGTTAAAGCTCGATACCAACTACTGGCCAAGTTACGAGCTTCGACGTGAAGGCTACGACTGGCGGCGTTACGATCTGGAGTAGCGCGGCGCGGCAGAAGTTGCCGAATCCGTAATCCCGTGACGGGCGTACTGTGCGGCAGCCCCGCCGTTGGCGATAGTATCTGCTATGAGTAGAGTGATGCGATGCTTTCCGTTGATGACAATCGGCCTCGGGCTTGTCTGCTCGCCAGCGTTCGCCCAGCAACTTTACAAATACCAGGACGATAACGGCGTATGGGTCTACTCGGATCGCCAGCCGTCGATGGAGCAGAGTTACGAGGTCGAATCGCTGCAGGCCACGCTCGAAGCCCCGGAGATCGTCCTTTACCAACGTGAGACGAGTGGTGGTTTCGTTCTTGTCGTGACGAGTTCCTATTACGGTCCCGTGCAGCTTGCCTATCAGCTGTCGGACGTCGTGAATATCGCTCCCGAAACGCCACGCTCCGGGCGCGTCGTTGTTCCAGGGCGCAGTCAGACGGAGCTCCTCCGCGTCGTTCGACAGGACGACGCGTTGCCAATGAGCTTCGAATACCGATATCAGCACATTCCGGGTGACCCGGCCGCTCAACATCTACCCACGGAGCCTTACCGTCTTCCCTATTCGGCCGCATCGAGCTACCGCGTATCGCAGGCTTATCCAGACTACGCCACGCATCAGGATCCCTCGAGCCAGTATGCGATCGATTTCGAGATGCCAATCGGCACGCCGATCCATGCCGTTCGAGGCGGGATCGTGATCGACGTTGCGAGCGACTTCTACCAATCCGGCACTGACGCAGAAGTCGATGGCCCTCGAGCCAACGTCGTGCGAATACTGCACGACGATGGCACGATGAGTGTCTACGCGCATCTGAACTGGAACTCGATCCGGGTAGTGCCGGGTCAATACGTCGGGCGCGGCGAATATGTTGCCGATTCAGGTAACACCGGTTTCAGCACAGGCCCGCATCTGCATTTCGCGGTGCAACGAAACGCCGACGG
>JAHEKF010000051.1 GCA_024638465.1 Rhodospirillaceae bacterium
AGAACGCGCAGCTTCGCGGCGACCTGCTCCGGCGTCATGTGCCGATACCGATCCTCGTTACGCCCTCTGCGCCTCTTGCGGCCGCGAGGTGATGGCCGCGCGCCCTCCATGATGTCCTGAACGTTTTTTCGAATCGTGCGCGGCTCGATATTGTGCTCCCGGTTGTAATCGAGTTGTTTCTGACGACGCCGGTCGGTCTCGTTGATCGCCCGCTCCATCGAGCCGGTCAATGCATCGGCGTAGAGAATGGCTTTGCCCCGCAGATTTCTGGCCGCGCGGCCAATCGTCTGGATCAACGCGCCTTCCGAACGAAGAAAGCCTTCCTTATCGGCGTCAAAGATGGCGACAAGGGACACTTCGGGCATGTCGAGTCCTTCGCGCAACAAATTGATGCCGACAAGCACGTCGAATTCGCCGAGCCGCAGGTCACGGATGATTTCCGTGCGCTCGACGGTGTCGATATCTGAGTGGAGGTAGCGAACACGCGCACCATTTTCCTGCAGATAGTCGGTCAAATCCTCTGCCATACGTTTCGTCAAAGTCGTAATGAGGACGCGCTCGTCACAGGCTGCTCGAGCATTAATCTCGGAGAGGACGTCGTCTACCTGGATGCCAGCGGGGCGAATTTCGACTTCCGGATCGACGAGACCGGTCGGTCTCACAACCTGTTCCACCATCTGGCTGGAGTGCTCGCGCTCATAGGGTCGGGGTGTTGCCGACACGAAGACCGTCTGCGGCGAGAGCATATCGTATTCGTCGAACCGGAGTGGGCGGTTGTCGAGTGCCGATGGCAACCGGAATCCGAACTCGACCAGTGTCTCTTTTCGTGATCGGTCACCGCGGTACATTCCGCCCAGCTGCGGGATTGTTGCGTGACTTTCGTCGACGAACAGCAACGCATTATCGGGCAGATAATCGAACAGCGTCGGTGGCGGCTGTCCGGGCTTACGGCCCGACAGATAGCGCGAATAGTTCTCGATGCCAGCGCAATAGCCGATTTCGTTGATCATTTCGATATCGAAGCGGGTACGCTGCTCCAGCCGCTGGGCCTCGACGAGCTTGTTCTCGGAACGCAGTTCCTTCAGCCGGATAGCGAGATCGTCGCGAATTTGCTCGACGGCCGCGAGTAGAACTTCTCTCGGCGTGACATAGTGGGTCTTCGGGTAGATCGTCGCCCTTGGAACCCGGCGCGTCACCTCTCCTGTCAGCGGGTCGAAATGGCTGATGTTTTCGATCTCTTCGTCGAAAAGCTCCACGCGCACGGCTTCGCGTTCCGACTCGGCCGGAAAGATATCGATAACGTCTCCGCGAACGCGGTAGGTGCCCTGCGCGAGATCCAGGGGATTGCGTGTGTACTGAAGCTCCGCGAGTCGCCGCAGTATTTCGCGCTGATCTATCGTTTCGCCGCGAACGAGATGCAGGACCATGCCCAGATAGGCTTTCGGATCGCCCAGGCCGTAGATTGCCGAAACCGTCGCGACAATGATCGTGTCGGATCGTTCCAGCAGTGCCTTGGTAGCCGAGAGCCGCATCTGCTCGATGTGATTGTTGATCGACGCATCTTTCTCGATGTAGGTGTCAGAGGATGGTACGTAGGCTTCAGGCTGGTAGTAGTCGTAGTAAGAAACGAAATACTCGACCGAGTTGTTCGGGAAAAAATCTCGCATCTCGCCGTAAAGCTGGGCTGCCAGCGTCTTGTTGTGCGCGAGTATAAGCGTCGGACGGCGGAGTTCTGCGACGATATTCGCCATCGTAAAGGTCTTGCCGGACCCGGTTACGCCAAGCAGCGTTTGTTTGGAGAGGCCATCGTTAATGCCGTCTATCAGGGCGCGAATCGCCTGCGGTTGATCTCCTGCGGGCCGGAAGTCGGCATGAAGTTCGAAGTGGCTATCAGGCATTGGGCGTGGATATGGATGTTTGGACGAAGTGTGGCGCCGCTTTAAGATAGGCCGCCCACCGAATTTCACGAAGGTCGCGTCAATGAGTCTCCGTCTGGCCCAGCGAGTTCAAAGAATTCGTCCGTCGCCGACTGTGTCGATAACCGCGCTCGCCGGGAGGCTTCGCGAGGACGGCAAGGATATCATCGGCCTGAGTGCGGGTGAACCGGACTTTCAGACGCCTGCTCACGTCCGTGAGGCCGCCTGCGACGCGATCCATGCGGGTGAAACGAAGTACACGGCGGTGGACGGGACCCGCTCGCTCAAAGCGGCGATACGCGAAAAGTTTCGCCGCGACAACGATCTCGAGTTCGAATACGACGAAATCATCGTCTCGAGCGGCGGCAAGCAGGCTTGCTACAACGCTTGTCAGGCGCTTCTGGAGTCGGGCGACGAAGTGGTGATTCCGACACCCTGCTGGGTCTCTTATCCCGATATGGTTCGACTCACGAATGCGGAGCCCGTCAGCGTGCAGACGACAGCCGAAAGCGGTTTTCGGATGACGCCGGGGCAGTTGCGGCATGCGATCACCGAAAGGACCCGTGCGCTGATCGTCAACAGTCCCTCGAATCCGACGGGTGCCGTGTATTCGCGCGCAGATTGGCTGGCGCTAGGTGAAGTGCTTCGCCAGCACCCGAATATCGTGGTCATCACTGACGATATATATGAGCATATATATTGGGGCCGGGATCCGTTCTGCAGCTTCCTGACGGCCTGTCCGGATCTTCGCGATCGCGTACTCACCGTTAACGGCGTATCGAAATGCTACGCGATGACGGGGTGGCGCCTGGGTTACGCGGCCGGGCCCGTCGACCTGATCAAGGCGATGACGACACTCCAGAGTCAAAGCACGACGAATGCGAGCAGTGTCTCTCAGGCTGCTGCGCGTGCAGCGCTTAACGGTAGCCAGGGTTTCGTCACCGATTCATGCCGGGCTTTCAAGGAGCGGCATGATTTCGTACTGGAAAGGCTCAACTCGATTCCGGGCTTCGTCTGCCGGCCAGCGGACGGCGCTTTCTATGCGTTCCCTGCTATCGGTGACGCGATTGAGCACATCGGAGTGGCCGACGACACAGCGTTCTGCGAACAACTCCTCGAGAGACGCGGCGTCGCACTGGTTCCGGGAACGGCTTTCGGCGCCCCGGCGCATCTGCGGCTGTCGTTTGCTGCCGACATCGATACGCTGGGGCGGGCTATTGATCGCATCGGGGAATTCGTCGCCGCGTGAGTCCCCGGGAATCAGCACGGCGACGAAGTTTCAGAATACATTAGAAGAACTGTTTAATTTATTGAAATATAAAGATATTAATACCTTTGTATTGACTTGCCGGATGGCTTCTTTCAGAATGCGCGTGCCTGACTACACGGTTCCCCGGTAGCTCAGTTGGTAGAGCGGTTGACTGTTAATCAACTTGTCGCTGGTTCGAGTCCGGCCCGGGGAGCCAATTTCTCATCCGTCGCGAGCTTGCCGCGAAAGCCTTTCTTCGAGCGACTCCCCAACGTTCATCGCGCATTGGTTTGCATACTGTAAACAGCCGTCGCTATTGATGAAAAATCGTCATGGCGCGTTCAACAGAATGATCATTCATTATTTCGTCGATTGTTTTTGCTCGAAAATTCAATAACGAGGTTTGGCGCGGTTCTCGCCGCGAAACGAATTTTCTTCGGAGCTCTCTGCAGCCAATCGCGATTTGTCATGCGTATTATGTGCGCTGGGTCACATGATTCGCTGCTGACGCTTGTACGCTGCATCCTGTTCAGAGTCGTTGCTCTGGCGAAATTAGAAAGCATGTAACTTTAATAAGAATGGAGAAAAATCATGCGCGACGTAGATATCCGTGATAACGATAAAGGCAAGATCAGCGATCCTCGCGACAACATGACGATTGATACTCGCGATAACTTCAATATCGACCAGCCGGGCGATGTGATGTTTCGCGATAACCCGTAAGTGTTGTAATTGCGGCTGGAATAGTCGCGAAAACGCATCCGCTGAAACTTCGTTTCGGCCCACTAGGCGCCTGCTTGCAGGCGCCTAGTTCGTTTCGGTATCGCTATCCGGCCGCGTCGACCTCGTAAAGTCGTGCGTTTTCCGGATCGCAGGCGATCGGGATCAGCTCGCGACCCGGCGCATAGTCCCATACCATGCTGCCTGTCATCGGGTCGACCATGTAATCCGGGTCTTCTATCGTGTAGTTGATCGTGATCTGCGTGCCGTCTGAGTTCAGGGTATAGCGCTCCACGGAGTGTTTTCGCGGCCCCGAAGGAATTCCGCTGCGATTGCCTGCGCGGTAGTCGGCATAGAGTGTCGTATCGACAACAAGGACATCGTCTTCCCACCAGCCGATCGAATGTCCCTGATTGCTTCGTTCGCCGTTCTCCGGGTGTCCGCGTCCATCCGTATAGATCGTGCGCATGACACCGAAGAACTCGCTTGTGATTGTTATCCTGTCCTCGTGAATCACGATTTCGTTGAGATAAGGTGAAGCAACGATCGTCGGTAACGGGTACGGGATGCAGTCCGACACGGGATTGTCATCCTCGGTATACGCGGCCTGAGCTGCAGCGCCCGCATCGGTCAGTTCCCCATAGATAAATTCCCGGGTGTTCCAGCCTCGAAGCCCATCCCAGACCCCCTCGATACTCGTGGCGCGTGTGCTGGAAGCACGTCCACCCGATCTCGGAAACAGGATTACGCCGTCAGGCTTCGTCAGGGATATCAGCAACGCATGGGTTCTTTCCGAATTTCGGTCGGGGTTCATCCGGACCGTGACCGCATCTCCAATATTCAGCGAGGTCGGTGACCAGCCACTACGGGACATGATCGGAATCGGATCCCCCTCGAGCTGCCATTCGGCAAGTTCGCCCCCGCTCCCGGCCGCTTCAACGTAGATGTAGACATGCGGATTGCGCCACTCGTAGCGACTTACGGTGCCTTGCATCGTCACGACGCGCTCCAGATCGAAGATGATATTGCCGTGGTGCGCGAAAACACCCGGCACCGCAGCGATGCCGACGGTAATAGCGACGATCAAGCGAGCTTTCATGGTTTTAAGCATCGTTAGAACTCTACCCTCAATGTACCGAGTACCGTTGCCCGCAGCGGCGTTTTCTTCGCTGAGTATTGCCTATTCAAGTTCGTCCGCGATCGCGGCGATCCCGGCTTCGGCGCATGCCGTATCCGCTTCCTGACCCCCCTGAGCCCCTGACACGCCGACGCCACCGAGTGGGACGTCACCCATCATAATGGGCACGCCCCCGCCCAGTGCCACGACGTTGGCAAGGCTCTGCTGGCCCGATGCCGCTACGTCGTTAGCCATACGGTCTCGCCATTCGATGGAGTTGCGGCGAAATGTTCGCGCGGTGTAGGCCTTGCGGAAAGCCAGCTCCCAGTTGTGCGGCGACGCGGTATCGGCCCGGATTTGCATCACAGGCAGCCCGGCCCGGTCTACCACCGCGATCGTTACTGTAACGAGATCCCCCGGCTGGCTGCATTCGGCGATGATCGCGTCGACAATCCGTTTCGCCTGGGTTGCGGAAATGTTCGGCTGCAGGATTGGCTGAGCTGACGCCGACAAGCAGTGCGCCGCCAGGATGATCAGCGAAACTCCGTAAAGTGCCTTTGACATGGCCGCTCCCCCTTTGTGTTACGCCGCATTATTCCGCGCCGGGCTCAGTTGAGAATCTGCACTATGCCCGAAACGTGAGCTTCGTTATCCGCTAACTCGTCGGCAGCTATACGCCGATCGGATTCATCCGGTCGCGCGCGCAGCAGCTGATGCGTCCGTCACTGTACGCTTGGCGACAGATCGCAGTTGTAGGGCTTGATCTCCTCGCCGGGCACCCAGATCCAGTGACCGTCGAGCGTGAACGGAGCGGAAAACGTGTTCGGGTCCGTTACGGTTATCGCATAGTCGAGCCGCGTCTCGTCCGCGCTCAGCGCGAACCGTTCGCTGGTCTCGACTTCGGCACTCTGCGGTGTTCCGATGTCGTCGAAGTAGGGCCAGTCGATATTCGTCGTGTTGACGACGAGCGTTCCGTCTTCCCAGCGTCCCGTCGAGTAGCCATGCGCCGATGCGAGCGCGTTGCGCGCATCGTCATCGCCGCTCATATGGATGGTTCGAACGACATCCCACTCCTCCAGTTGAATGCCGATCGTGTTGCCCTGATCGCGGATTTCCATTGGAAACGGATTGTCCATGATGCCCGGCATGCCCTGCGGAATGCAGCGCAGCGCGGTGTCGTCAGAAATCGGGTCATAGGCCGATCTCGACGCGAGTGCTTCGGGTAAATACGGCACTTCCATCTGGCCGCCCTCATCTGTCGTATCGCGACTATAAGGCTGTCCTACCGTCCAGACGCGGAAGATACCTTCTGCAGCGGCGGAAGCGGCCTGGGCATCGCCGCTCAGTCGCAGCTGCGTCGCTCGAGGGGGTGCCGTCGTCGCCAGGCCGCCGAATAGTCCCGACCAAAGCACGATAGATTCGCCATTTTCCAAAGTGACGTAACCCGCGATCATGTCTTTGCGCCCGTGCCGCGATGGATATCCGGCGACCGTCAGATGATCACCTACGGAGATGGTGCCGCGCTCCACGCCCTGTCGCGCGAGCATATTCATCGAACCCGACTCCATCGCCCAGACTTCGCGTTCACCGCCGCCAGTGACGGTCTCGACGCTGAATCGAATGTGCGGGTTCACCCAGTCTACGCTGGTGACGGTCCCATCGACCTCCTGCGGTGATTCGTAGTCGTAGAACGCGCTGATCGAATGGTGTGCCATCGCCGTCAGGGGCGTTATTGAAAGCGCCAGAACGCAACGATTCACAATGGCTGGCCCTCTCCGGGCTGATGTCGACGAACGTGTGAGTTCCCTATTCCGCGTCCGCGCGGGTAATACCCGTATTGCGGCCGGTCAGTTGTGCAATGTCGCCGTTCGCGAATTCGACGCGCGTCAGGCGACTGAAGTTCGCGCCGCTACGGCTGGGGTTCCCTACTACGAGCGCCAGCTGATCGCCGGGTTTGAAAATTTCGCCGCCAAGCCCGCGCCGTCGAAGATTGTTCGCGCTCGCGAGTTCTCCGCTCCACTCGACTTCATTGCCGTCTTCATCCGTAAACGTATAGGCAAGTCTGCCGTGAGGATTGACGATGTCGTAAGAAACGACGGTCGCGTTCGTGTGTTCGATGTCGACGTCAAGCTCAAAATAGGCCGCACCGCTGTGGTGTGCAACCGCCGGAAGACCGCTGAGAAGTAGCGTGCAAGCCAATGTGATACCTGGTTTGATCATGTTCATCCCCGTGTTACTCCTCCGGAAGCTCTATGCCACCGAATTCCGGAATACATTCGTATTCCCAGATCTCGCCGTCGGGAGCGAAACTCCACTGTCCGTTCACGACATAGGGCTCTTCGTAATAGATCGGATCGTGGACTTCTCCGGTAAAGCTGAGAATGTCACCGTCCCGGCTCCATCGTTCGATTACGTAGGTATTCTCGTCACCGGAGAAAGGATAGCCTGCCGTCCACATGTAGTTGTCCGGAGACAGGTGCGTCGTCCGAATCACGAGTGTCTCACCTTCCCAATGGCCAGTGGAGTAGCCGATCAGGGACGGCAACCAGTGATCCGGTGCTTCCCGCCCGTCCATGAAGATCCGCCGGACCTGATGGAAGTGCTCGTAAAGGATCAGAATCTGGTGGTCCTGCTGGACGATTTCGATCGGGTACGGATCGACGAGCCCAAGTGGAATGCCGGGCATGAGGCACCGCAAGGTCGGGTCTTTTTCCGGGCTGAATGCTTCGAATTCTACCTGTCCCGCAGGTGTCAGCCGCACGGTAGCGGGGTCGGGCTGACCCATTCGGGGCGGATGCTGCGGGGTCCAGATACCCTCGAAATCCGCCTGGGCGTTCGCTGTGCCGACGATTTGCACAGCCAATAGCCCAACCAGGCCTGCTCGAACCAAACTACTGAAGATTGTCATGAGGTGTTCCTTATAGGCGTCGAGAAATCGTACTTCAGTTTCGTTGCGCGCAGCAACCGGGCGCCAGGGGCTCGATTGCCCGGAATGCCGCGAATTTCCGGCCTAAACACGCACATACCTTATAATTCGGGGTCAACTGCATTTCCCGGATGGAGCGATCTCTTATGCAACCGCTGCGATTTCTGATCAAGCCCGCGTTAGCTGCGACGGCTGTGGCCCTCAGTCTGCCGCCACTGTCGATGGCGCATCATTCGCGTTCGAACTTTCGCTTCGACACGAAAGTAGAAATGAAAGGAGTGATCACCTCTCATGAATATCGGAATCCGCATACCTTTCTGACGGTCGAAACCAGTAACGATGCCGGTCAGACGCAAGAATGGCTGCTGGCGGGAAACTCTATTTCGAATTTGAGGCGCATCGGCTGGACAGCGGATTCATTTTCCGTCGGCGATGAGGTCACCGTCACCGGCAACCCGGATCGCGATCCCGAAAAGCTGGTGTTGCTGCTGGATGCGATTACCGCGCCGGACGGTACCGTGTACCAGTCCGGATCGTTGGCTCCGGGTGGTCAACGGCCGCTCTCCGAGCAGACGTTCAGCGGGTCGACCGACTTCTCCGGCGTGTGGCAGCCCGATTTCTCGCAGCGGAATGTCGCGGCGGGATTTCAGCCCGCCGATTTGCCGGTGACCGCGAAAGGTCGCGAGGCGCTGGCGAGCTTCGATCAGCTGGACGATCCGGCCCTCAACTGCATCGGAGAATCGCTGCCGATGACGCTGCTTCCCGTCTATCCGGTCGAATTCACTCGCAGTGGAAACGAACTGCATATCCGCTACGAGCAATTCGACGCGCGCCGCATCGTGTATCTCGGAATGGCCGCGCACCCGGCGGATGTAGAGCCGTCACACATGGGACATTCGATCGGTCAAATCGCCGATAACGTGCTGACGATCGATACGGCGCACTTTACGCCGGACATCTGGGGGCTGGGACGCGGTGTCCCAAGCGGACTGCAGAAACACGTATCCGAGACCTATACGCTGTCAGCCGACGGCTCCAGACTCGATCTTGAATATACTTTCTCCGATCCCGAGTATCTGGTCGGCTCGGTCACGGAATCCGGCTCACTGTTGCTGAATCCTGGCTACGAGATGGGAGAATGGAATTGCGACATCGATTCGGCGCGGCGCCATCTCTCGATCGAGTAGTGCGTCGCTGATCTTGCAGCATCCGCCCGGTTATTCAGGGGAATAGCGTTTGTTCGAGCAGTGGCGGCAGTTCGCGTTCGCGAACGCTGAATGGTTTGCGCTGTTCTCGATCGTCGGATTCGTGGTCGGAATGCTGCTGGTTCCGGTTCTCGTCTCGTGGATTCCCGCGGACTACTTCAGCCACCGAAAACGTCAGGTAATCGACCGGCGTTTTCCCGTCACGAGCCTGGTCTTTCTGGCGATCAAGAATCTCATCGGCGCGTGTCTCGTCTTCCTGGGCTTGTTGCTGCTGTTCCTGCCGGGCCAGGGAATACTGACGCTGCTGCTCGGGCTCATGATCATGAACTATCCGGGGAAATTCGCGTTGGAGCGCTGGCTCGTGATGCGGCCGAAAGTGTTACCGGCAATCAACTGGCTGCGCGAGAAACGCAACCACCCGCCGCTGATCGATCCATGAGATCCGACTTCAGGGCGTGTTTCGAACGTCCACCCGAGTGCCGTCCGCGAAAATGACCTCGCTGACCCACATCGAGGCATGGCCGTCTCTACGGTCGGGATTTCCCAAAATCGTGACTTCGTCGCCGGGTTGAAACGTGTCCTTGTTCCAGCCGAAGAAGCGATAAAGATCCTGTACGCTCTGGAATTCGCCGGCCCACTCGATCGTCGTCCCGTCCTCCTGGGAGACCTGCAGCCAGATTCCACAGTGTGGGTTGATGAATTGCCAGCGGGTCACCGTCCCCGTAATCGATATCGTTGTCGTGCGGTCGTAGGCCGAATTGGCATGATGTGCCAGAGAGAGATTCGAAGCAGCCATTGCGAGTAAAGCTGCTGCGATCCTGATCGTTCGATACATCCGCTGTTTTCTCGCTGCCTTTATCGGGCGGGCAAAAGACTCCCGAGCCGAAGTGCGGGTGCTATTGTTCAGGACGCATCTCTGGAAGCTGGGACAACATCAGCTCATTACAAATAAACTCTGCGAGTTCATAGCTCTTCGTACCGAAGGTCAGCGTGCCGGAGACCGGCTCGCTGTAGGCAACCGGATCGTCGACGGTAACTTCGATCTCCATTGTCTCGTCGTCAATTCGGCGTATTCGTTCGGTCAAAACAAGTTCGTCGCTGAACGGATGACCGAGGCGATCGAGCCAGCGTTGATTCGATTCCGATTCCCAGCCCAGAATATGGCGTGTTTCAACTACGAGCGTGTCACCCTCATAGTGGCCGATCGATGTACCGTTCCAGGTATGAAGCGGGACTTCGGGAAACTCTCGTCCATCGAGATGAACCACGCGCCAGAAATTATCGACTTCAAAAAGCATCAGCAAGCGATCCGGAAGCTGAAAAATCTCGAACGGTCGGGGCCGGTAGTAGTACCCCGGGAACCCCATCGGCAGGCAACGGATTTCCGCTGCGTTCGCTTCGGTTGCCGATGCCGTCCGCGGGCCATGTAGCGGCTTCGCGCGCGCAAAGCGCTCGCTAGCCCATTCGGTCATCGGCATCTCTTCCATCAGAGACGAGTTACCGGGAAACGTTCGTTGCCAGACTCCGGTCAGGTCAGGAGCGCCGGCTGGGGCGTACTGGCTGTATGCGTTCGAGCAAACTGTCAGACAAGCGATGGTGGCGACTGCGGCAAGCAAGCGCGCGGCTCTGTTGTTCTTCCGGATCTGCATTCAAAAAATCTCCGCGTGACGACCAGGCGTCTGCTTGTTTCCCGGTTCTGGATCAGTCCGGCGCGCTTCTGACGTCGACTTCAGTGCCATCCGGGAATCCGACGATGCGAACACTCATCGCACTGGAGCCGTCGAACGCAGGATAGCCGGTCAGCGTAATTCGGTCGCCCGGATGAAACGTATCCTTATTCCAATTGAAGTGACGATAGAGATCGAGCGTACCCTGGAACTCACCTATCCACTCCTCGACCGCACCGTCATTTTCTACTTCGATCCAGATGCCGGAATGCGGGTTGATGAATTGCCAGCGCGTAACCGTGCCTTCTACCGTCACGGTGTTTTGGCGGTCGAATGCCGACGTCGCATGATGTGCTTGGGCAATATACGACACGCAAGCAATCGCGACACTTGCGATGACGGTTGCCGGAAATCCTCTCATCATTGTCTCCGCATGCTCTGATTCGAGCTCAATTCAGTCGGTCGAGTATCGGTTCCCGGAAATGATAATACCGTTATCGTCAAGGGTCTGCTCCAGTGCCGTTAACCATTGTTCATAGTAGCCGACTCGCCGATGATTCCGTGTGTGCGTCTTCCGCTGACCAAGTTCCATAGCGGAAATCAGGTTCTGTCGAAACTCTTCCCACTCGAATTGGCCGTCCCTGTTAAGCGCGACCGCCAGTGCGAACGCACGGCGCTCCCACGGCTCGTGGAAGACGAGATCGCCGCTGCGGCGCGGTAATTCGGCTGCGCCGGTCATGTCCGCAACTTCGGGGTCGACGGCGCGTCGTGCACGCAACTTATTCAGTCTCCACCGAAATTCTAGCCACCCCGATCATCGAATCGCGGCTCACAAGCTTCGCGAGGTCGACCTCGGTCATCGTCCCGCTGCCGTCCGGTCGCTCGGGCAGGACCAGATAGCGGATTTCCGCGCTGCTGTCCCAGACCCTGACTTCGACGTCGTCCGCAAGTTCGAGCCCGAATTCCTTCAACACGGCACGCGGCTCGATAGGAAGTCGTGATCGATACGCAAAGTCCTTGTACCAGCCCGGCGGGAGCCCCAGAACCGGCCACGGATAACATGAGCACAACGAACAGACGACGACATTGTGAACGGTGGGCGTATTCTCGACTACGACCATGTGTTCCCCCTGCATGCCGCCGAAGCCGAGTTCGCGTATCGCCGTCGTCGCGTCGTCCAGCAAGCGCAGCTTGTACGACGGGTCCGTCCAGGCACGTGCGACGACCCTGGCTCCGTTCATCGGACCGATGTCCTGCTCGTAGAGTTCAACGAGTCGATCGAGTGCGTCCCGCGCAACTAAACCCTTCTCGACGAGATAGTCCTCGAGGCGCGCGGTTCGTTCTGCGAGCTCGGCTGATTCCTCGGCCGTGCGATGGTTCTCGAGGTAGGGGCTCGCGGGCGCATCGTGGCGGTGTCTGCCGTCGCTCATATCTGACCGATTTCGTCGAGATAGTCTTCCCAGAGATCCAGGTAGAGCTTGTCTTTCGCGTTGACACCAGGGCCCCATAGCTCGGCTGCAGCAAACTCGACGGAATAAAGCGGTTGCGGGTTCTCGCCGAGTCGATGCGCGCTCGTGTCAGGGAAGACATGCGTACCATGCAGCCGTGCTATTTTTCCGACCCTGCCGCGAGCGTAGCGCGGCAATCGTGTGTGCCCGGCCGGCTGTAACAAGCGCGTTCGGACCGTGTCGCCGACCGAGAAGCGCGGTTCCAACCTGCCGACTTTTCGCGTCGCCGGGCGTCCCGCCATAGCCGCGCGTTCCGCGTCGGTTGCTGACAAGACCGTACCGTCGTCACTGGCCGTCGCCTGCTTCTGCTCTGCCAGCTGCTCTATTCGCATCAGCCAGCGTTCGTAGTAACTCGATCTGAGATATTGCCCAGGGGAGATGATCTCTAACGCATAGCGACGGCCGTCGATCGAGCCGAAGCGGCCCGAGGCCGCAATCGACATTGCGAAGACCCGCCCTTCCCAATCGTCGTGAAACACGGGCTCCTTGTCTTCCGCCACCACGGATCCAAAGCAGGTCATCCCGCCCATATCGTGTACGCCATTCATCGAAGATCTACCCGCTTCCAAACAATTGTCGACAGCACCGCGAAGCCTTCGTGCCAGTTTATCGCGCCCCGCTGCGACACGGCAAAGATGCCACTACTCGTGTTTGACACTGATGATTCGCGCTAACTAGACTCGACACGAGAACGACCCCACCAGAAAGGACGTCGAGATGAACATGCTAAGAACCTCATCCCTTGCGATTTCGCTGTGTATTTCGCTGACGGCCATCAGCGTTCAGGCGCAGGCACCTGGTTACCGCTTCGATCCGGACTGGCCGGCGCTGCCGTTGCCGAATAAGTGGTGGATGCAGGGAGTCACGGGCCTGTATGTCGATCACAACGACAATATCTGGGTGCTCAACCGACCCAGCAATCTGGATAACACGGAGAACTACGCGCAGCTCGACCCGCCTGTAGCGGAATGTTGCGTGGCGCCGCCAGCGGTGATCGCGTTCGATATCGATGGCAACGTCATCAACTCCTGGGATACCCAGGAAGGTCACGGGATGATGGTAGATCGCGAAGGGTTCGTCTGGATCGGGTCGGATACAGTGCGCAAGTTCACGCAGGACGGCGCGCTGGTCGCCACGATCGAGCGTATACCCGAAGAAGAGCCTCCGGAGGGGAAGTATCCGCCTGACACGCCGCTGATCGTCGACCAGATAGAAGAAGTCCGCGCCGATGAAGACGCTCGCGAACTCTACACGATCGATAACTATCTCAACGGGCGTGTAATGATTTACGACATGGATACGCTCGAATTCAAGCGCGGCTGGGGTGCTTATGGGAAACCGCTCAGCGATATCGGCAACACGTCGACCGATGGCGGCGGTGTCGCATTCTACTCGTCGGAGTCAGCTGAACGAACGGTTAACACCCAGTCGCCGGATTTCGTCGGTCACGTCACGATCGGATTATCGAATGATGGGCTTGTGTACGTCGCAGATCGTCGCGGCAATCGTATCCAGGTTTTCGACAAACAAGGTGGCTTCCAGGAGGAGTTCTACCTGGCGGTAGAAACTCGACAGAGGGGCTCCGCGGGCGGCGTCGCATTCTCGCATGACCCGGAGCAGCGCCATCTCATCATCCCGGACATCCAGAACAACACGATCTGGATTCTGAACCGCGAAGATGGAGAGATTGTGGGTCGCGTCGGTAGCGCCGGCGACAACGGTGGACAGTTCCATGGCCTGCACATGCTCGATGTCGATTCGCGAGGGAATCTCTATACGGGCGAAGTTCAGCGTGGAGAGCGGGTACAGCGGTTTCTTCTCGTCAACTGAAGCGAAGCGAATTTTCTCGTTGTTTTCATGGCATGAGTGCCAGGGGGGACTATGTCAGCGTCTGATCTCTTCGACATCAATCCGAATGGCAGGCCCACGAACCTGCAGCTCGGTTATTTTCTGTTCCGAATCACGATCGGAGTTAACATCTTCTTCCACGGTTTCATGCGCATTCTTACTGGTCTGAGTGCTTGGGAACAGCCGCTGGCAGCAAGCTTCGCCGATACGTACCTGCCGATGCCGCTGGTGCATGTGTTTCTCTACACACTACCGTTCGTCGAGGTCTTTCTCGGGATACTAATGACGCTGGGCTTCTATACGCGCTGGTCGATGGTCGGCGGAATGCTGATGATGCTGGCTCTCGTCTACGGTAATACGGCGAGACAGGATTGGGGGACAGCGGGCAACAATATGCACTACGCGCTGTATTTCTGGATCATGCTCGCGCTCGTTCGTTACGACATCTACGCGCTCGACAAACGCAAAAGCTAACGCGGAAAGCGCACGATCAGGTGCGCCTGGTTGGATGTGCCGTTGCCCCACTCCCGGCCGATTTCCGGATGCAAAGGCCAGGGATTTTCGACGACAATATCGTGCCAGCCCGCCTCGCGAAGCAGGCGAGCATCCAGCGTGACCCGAAGTTCCGACCCGCTAATGGCCTCATGCGGAACCGGGATTCCGCGAAAGAGCACCTTGGAGCGCTGCACGAAATTAAAGCCGGTCAATGTAATCGTCGTTGTGGGGCTGCCGGCCACAACCTCGACCGGAAGGATGGTCTCTATTGCGGGTTGCGGTGACTCGACAGGGTTCGGCAGTGCCTCGCCGGGTCCGACCGGCGGTCGACCGTTGAAACGACCGCCGCGGCCGCCGAAAGCCACCGGCCTGAAAGCATCGACCCAGAGCACCGCAGAAACGGGCGGGTTGAGTTCGGACTCGACACGGAATACGGGGTCGTAACCCGCCGTATAACCCAGTTCGACGCGCCTGCCGTCGAATACGACGGCATGGACGCCACGAAGGTTCTCGATGTCGTCGAGCGGGTTTTGGTCGACAATAACGAGATCTGCGATCTTGCCCTCCTCGACCGTTCCGAGCTCGTCGTCCATGTCGAGAATCTCTGCGGACCACAGGGTCGCGCCCTGGATTATCTGCATCGGCGTCACGCCACCTTCGGCGAAAATCATCATCTCGTGAATCAGGTTTCGCCCGGGCACCTTGACCGGATTGCTATCCGATCCCGGGATTAGACGGCCGCCGGCGTCCACGAACATCTTGTGGAATTGCAGCGAGTTGCGATAGCCGCTCAGGCGCCGTTCCCAGACAGGTCCGGTAGGTCGCGGCGCCCGATATTGCTGTAGTGCGGCCTCCATGCGCTCGCGCGGATAGTAGGCCAGGAGATTCGGATCAGCCGCGTCGAAGAAATTTCGATCATCCTCTCCAAAAGCGTACCAGTCGGCCGGATACCGCAGCCAGGAGTTGCGATAGGTCGGGTCGAGAGCGATGCCGGACTCGACGAGAACTTCGATCAGTTCTTCCGCTTTGCGCCTGTCCATCTCCGCGAACAGATCGGCCTCATTGCGGTTGTCGCCGGGCTCCGGCGGGTTGTCCGTCACGAGCCGGCCGATACCGGCGGAGTGCGGCAACATGTTCGATCCGAGTCGGGCAGCATCGCGCGGACCGAAAGTCGGGCCATACGCGCGAGTCGACACCGGGAGCCCGAGCCGGCGAGCTTCGTCAAAACCCGCCTCGTAGATTTCGAGCGGCAGCGTGCCATCCTGAAACATGATGATGTCGGCGCCTCCGGCCGCGAACGCGCGGACGAGTTGCCTCGTCTCTTCGACTGACGCTGGCGTACGACCGGGCGTGAGTATCGTCTCCAGGCCGGTTCCGCCAGCCGGACGAGTTGTCAGGCGGGATATGCCTGTAAATGCCCGCGGCCCACGAATCCTGCCCGCCAGTACGCCGTCGCGATAGGCAGCTCCGACTTCTCCCGCAATTCCGACGTCGATCGTCGACGTAATGCCGTGGTTCAACATGATCTCGCCGTAGAACCATTGATAGCTGACCATCGCATCCCAGAGTCCTGGAAGCACGAAACGTCCGGACGCGTCGATCAGTTCTGCTCCTTCGGGGATCTCGACGTCGTCCGCGTCGCCAAGCGTCACGATCCGGTTGCCTTCGATGACAATTGCCGTATTGTCGACGGGCTCACCACCGTTGCCGTCGATAAGCGTGCCGCCGACGATAGCGACGGCAGCTGAATTCGTCTGGCCGTAGCTGACCTGCAGTGTTGCCGCAAAACCTGCGATCAGCGCGATCGGCAGCAGCTTTTTCGTAGTTGTCATGAAGTGCCCCTGTCCAGACTTGTCTCGATATTTTTTCCATTCTAACGCTTTAGTACGGGCCGGAAACTTGACAGCGCGTAGCGTTATACGCGATGAAGGCAACCAAGAACCAAGAAGCTTCACCAAGGAGCCTGTTTCGTGTCTGAACAATCAACGGCGTCGCCGTCCGACGCAAGCGCCGACCAAAAGCGTCTGGACCGGCAGCGACTGGGGCACATAGCCGCAGGTCCTGCTGTTTTCGCACTCATGCTGCTGCTCCCGATCGAGTCGATGAGTTACGAGATCCGATGCAGTTTCGGTTTGCTGCTCTGGATGTCGTGGTGGTGGATAGCGCGTCCGGTGCATCTTGCGGTAACCGGGTTTTTGCCGCTTGCTCTGGTCGCAATATTCGATTTCGTCGCCATCTCACAGATTCTCTCCGCCTATGCAACCGAACTGATCATTCTGCTGCTGTCCGCCAATATCCTGACGACGACGTGGACTCGCTGGGGTCTGGACCGCCGGATCGCACTCGCTTCACTTATCGGGATCGGAACCAATACGACACGACAGATTCTTGCGTGGTTCGCCATCGGCATGATCCTGAGTGCGTTCCTGCCGAACACAATAGTTGCCGCGACCATGATTCCGATCGTCGTCGCGATGCTGCGTTTCATCGGTGTCGAAGATCTTTGGAACAGCAATCTCGGAACAGCACTTGTCATCGCCGTGGCGTGGGGGACGAGTGCCGGCGGCGCGACGACTCCACTCGGTGGCGCGCCCAACCTGCTCGCGATCGAGTTCATTCAGGAGACAGTGACCGGACAGGAATTCGCTTTCACAACATGGGTAACGCGATTCCTCCCGCTCAGTCTGGCGGTAATGTTCGTGACCTTTATCTACGTGCGGTTTGCGTTCAAGCCGGAGATGAAAGAAATTCCGGGTGCCCGGGATTATTTCGTCGGCGAGTTTCGGTCCCTTGGTGCGATGAGTCCACAGGAAAAGTGGGCCCTGACGCTATTCTCGATCGCTACGGTTCTCGCGTTTACCCGACCGCTCTACGCCGACGTAGCGCCGTCATTCAGGCCGGCCTTCGCGTTCCTGGTGTGCGCGATCATCTGTTGTCTCATACGCAGCAATGGCGAAAGTCTCATGACCTGGGAGTACGCCCAGAAGCGCATGATGTGGGGGCTTTTCTATCTGTTCGCCGGCGGCACGGCGCTGGGTCGGATTCTGAGCGAGACTGGCACCGCCGCGTATATCGCCGAGCGTCTCGTTCCCTACGCAACCGGTGGTGGAATTCTGGCGGTGGTCGTTTTCGCGGCGCTGACGATACTCATGACGCAGATTACAAGTAATACGGCCGCAGTGGCCGTGACCGTACCGATCACGATCAGTACTTTCGACAGTCTCGGTGTCAATCCGCTGCCATTCGTGTACATCGTTGCCGCGGTAGGCAACTGTGGCTACATGCTGCCGACGTCGGCCGGTGGTCCCGCCGTCGCAGCCGGATACGGTATCAACCTGAAAACCATGCTGGTCAAAGGCTTCTGGGCTACGCTGCTGTCGCTCGGCGCGGTGATCCTGGTCGGCTATCTGCTCGCGATCTATTGGCCCGCGTTCGGCACGGCCTAGCGTAATACGGTACTACTGGCTTACAATGACGGCTGGTAACCAGCCATCCAGCGAGAGCCAACGATGCCCCCTGCCCCGTGGAAGACCATCGATACGGATGTGTTCGTCATTGGCGGCGGCGTGGCAGGCTGCATGGCTGCCATCCCCGCGCTGGAAGCCGGGCTTGACGTCGTCGTGGCGGAAAAAGGCAAGGTGCTGGATCACTGCGGCAGCGTTGGTTGCGGCGTCGACCACTATCTCACGATCATGGAATCCGGCCCCGAGTGGGATACGCCGGAGTTTCTGCTCAAACACGTGCCTGAACTGACGGACGGAATCGTCGACATGGCGGTTACGAGTCGCGTGATCCACGAAATGCCTCGGGTGCTGCGGAAGATCGAATCCTTCGGCGTCAATTTCAAGGATCCGCGCTACAACGACTACTACCGCCTCAGGTCCTTCGGGTTGCCGGGTACCTATCACATCAACTTCGACGGCACGGACTTCAAAAAGCACATCGGCCAGCGAGTCAGAAAGCTCAAGGGCACGGTACTCACGCGAACGATGGCGGTGCAGCTGCTCGTGGAAGACAATCGTGTTTACGGAGCACTTGCGTTCAACTTTCGCACGGGTGAATGGGTTGTCATACGCGCGCGTGCGATTGTCATGGCCGCCGGTGAAGTCAACCGCTTGTCATTAAACGCATCAGGCGTCGCATTCGATAGCTGGCATACGCCATACAATACGGGTGACGCACAGGCGATGGCCTACCGCGCAGGCGCCCTGCTTGCGAACATGGAATTCGTCGAGACGACGCTGACGCCGAAGGGCTTCTCGGCCCAGGGCCTGAACGCCCTCGTCAGCGAAGGCGCCTACTTCGTCAACAAGAGCGGCGAACGCTTCATGTTCAAATACGACGAGAAGGGCGAAAACGCGCGTCGAGCGGTCATTGCGGACGCCGTCATTAACGAATACCTCCTTGGCAATGGTCCCGTGTACGCTGATTGCCGGCACCTGCCGCCCGATGTGCTCGATCACATGGAAGCAACACTGCAGGTCGACCGTTACACGATGCCGGCGTTCTACGAGCAGAAACACCTGGACTTCAAGACCGAGCCGGTTGAAGTGTCGATTTCCGAGCTCAGTATCCGCCGAAGCGGGGTTTATTTCCGGGGCAGCGGCCTGGCGGTCGATACGGACGGTCAGACATCCATCTCGGGTCTGTTTGCGGCCGGTGACTGCGCAACCGTGAGCGGTGGAATCGCGGGCGCTTCGGTACTCGGTCACGTCGCCGGAGAAGGCGTAGCCGCTTTCCTCAAGGATAGATCCGGAGCGCTGCCCGAGGTCGACATGGAGGATGCGAACGCGATCCGAGAGCGCGCCATGGCGCACCTCGAGACCGAACGTGAGCAGACCCTGTCATGGAAGGCATTCGAGGACCAGACGCGGCGTACCGTGTCGGATTACGTCGGCGTTCGACGCAACGACAAAGGTCTGCGCCTCGCGCTCGATACCCTGCGGGCGCTGGCCGCGCGAGAGCCCGAGCTTCGTGCCGATGACCTCCACGGTCTGATGCGGGTTCATGAGTCTAAAAGTATCCGTATGAACGCCGAACTCATGGCCGAATGCTCGCTGACGCGCACTGAGACGCGTACGCGCTCGTCGCACCGGCGTCTCGATTATCCGGACACGAAAGATCCCGAGTGGCGTCGTTTCGTTACCGTCACACGTGGCGACGAAGGACCCCGCGTAGGGACGGTTACCTGCGAGAACGCGCTCGCCGCTGCGTTCGATCGTCTGAATCCGGGAGGAGTCGCAAATGCCGGCTGAAGCGAAACCGGTACACAACCCGATCCGGATCGACCCCGAGGTCTGCGTCAAGTGCAATCTATGCGATTGGATCTGCCCGGGCGATCTGATCTACAAGGAAGAAGATAACCGCGAGACGCTTCCGGTCGTCGAATATCCCGACGAATGCTGGTATTGCGGACTCTGCCAATCGATCTGTCCCGTTGACGCCATCACCATTATTTTTCCCAAACAGATGATTCAATGTAAGACGGATGTAACGACGCTGCTCGGAAAAGTTGTCGAGTAGCCCGGTCGCGCATGTTCGACGCGATCCTCGCGGGACTTATGGCGCTGGCGACGCCGCAGGCGATCCTCTTCATGTGCATAGGCGTAAGCTACGGCCTCATGGTCGGGATTCTGCCGGGCCTGGGCGGGATCGTTGCACTGTCACTGCTCTTGCCATTCACCTACGGCCATGAATTAGCGGCGACACTGGCACTCCTGCTCGGCGCCCATATCGCGACCATCTGGGGCGGGTCGGTGACAAGCATTCTTTTCAAAGTGCCGGGTGCGGCAAAGAGCCTGGCGCTCGTCTTCGACGGACATCCAATGGCTCAGAACGGCGAGGCAAGTCGCGCGCTTGGCGCCTCCGCCATGGCGGCGCTGCTGGGTGGCGTGATGGGTGCGATTTTTCTCGCATTCAGTATTCCACTGGTACGCCCGGTAATGCTGGCTCTCGGTCCCAGCGAATATCTAATGATGGCGCTCTGGGGGCTCACGATCATCGCGACGTTCAGCGACGGCTCTTTGCTTAAGGGGCTCATCGCAACGACCCTCGGCTTGATGCTGGCTTACGTGGGGATGGACCCGGTGAGCGGCACACCGCGTTTCTGGTTCGGCAGCGTCTATCTTCTCGACGGTATCTCGTTTCCCGTCGCGATGATCGGTCTGTTCGCCGTTGCCGAGATGATGAAGCTCTTCGTGAAAGGCGCGCAGACCGCTGATCGCGTTGCCGGTAAGGAGCACAGTACCGTGCTCGAAGGCGTGCGCGACGCATTCAGGCACTGGTGGCTCGTTCTGCGCTCGAGCCTGCTTGGCTTGTGGATAGGCGTGCTACCGGGGGTCGGAGCGAGCGTTGGTGGGCTCGCGGCCTACGCACAAGCGGCGCAGATGTCCAAGACACCGGAGCGCTTCGGAAAAGGTGCCGTCGAAGGCGTGATTGCGCCTGATGCGACATTGGGCGCCAACGAAGGCGGTGGCCTGATGCCTACTCTCGCTTTCGGTATCCCGGGTGGAGAAAGCATGGCAATTCTACTCGTAGCTTTTCTGAGCATGGGTATCGTGCCGGGTCCGCAGATGCTTATAAGCGAACTGGATCTCGTGTTCGCCATGGTCTGGATTATTGTTTTCGCGAACCTGTTGACGACCCTGATCGGCCTGGCGATCTCGTCGAAGCTCGCTCGCCTGCCGAGTCTAAGTCCCAATGTTCTCGTGCCGACCGTATTGTCTGTGTGCTTCCTGGGTGCGTTCGCGACACGGGGGCTGTTGGAGGATGTGGTAGTGGCAGCGCTATTCGGCACCCTCGGCTACTTCATGGACAAATACGATTACTCGCGTGCGAATCTGGTAATAGCGATGGTCTTGGCAGAAATGATCGAGCGCAATCTGCATATCTCGCTGGGTCTGTACGGGAATCTGTTCATCCTCACGCGTCCGATCGCGCTCGCGATGCTGCTCATCATTATCGTTACTACCGCGCTGCCGTTCATCAGGCGTGCGCGCGGCGCGACTCGGGCCGGAGCTGCATCATGACCCGGCGTGCGCAGGAGATTCTCTTCGCGTGCTCGATAGCCTTCGTGTTTGTTGTATACGCCTATCTGAGCATGAACTTCGGGCCTAACGCACGAATGATTCCATTACCAATGGCGATACTCGGCAGCCTCCTCACAATCGCGCAGCTGATCCGTCTCATGATCGGGAGCGAGCGCTTCGAGGAAGACGCGGAGGAATTACGTGCTGCCCTCGCACGGCGCGGCAATCGCGAGATGCTCGCGGTTGGAGGCGTTGCCGGAATGGTCTTGCTCATTTTGCTGCTCGGGCCGGTCGCTGCGATCTTTATCTTTACCGCAGGCTATCTCTTCGTTAGCGGGCACTACGCGTTCGTCCGTTCGCTCACTATCGCCTCGTTGTTCACGATCACGCTCTTTCTTCTGTTCGTGGTCGGTCTGCAGCTCGAGCTCTACCACGGCATACTGCAGCCTCTAATCACTGGCGCGCCATGACCGGTCACGATCAATGCAGGTATGTCTCTTCGACGCGTCGGCGCTGGCGCCTGCTGCTGC
>JAHEKF010000103.1 GCA_024638465.1 Rhodospirillaceae bacterium
GTTACCTCCGGTTCTGCCAGAACAGGTTCAGCAGTCTCACGATCGAAAGATGTTGGCAGTACGATCCCGCCTTCCTTCTCGATCGACGCCAG
The DNA here is from genome assembly GCA_024638465.1 of Rhodospirillaceae bacterium. Classification (GTDB taxonomy): domain Bacteria; phylum Pseudomonadota; class Gammaproteobacteria; order Steroidobacterales; family Rariloculaceae; genus SMWC01. The sequence continues at coordinate 93 of JAHEKF010000103.1, forward strand.
CAACGCATACGATCCTCCGTCCAACGCAGGATGTGCCTCGAGTGTTACCAGGTCACCAACCAGAAGCGATTCTCGCGTCCAGCCCATGCGTCCGGAAGTAATTGTCGAGCCCGTCTGAATCGTCCACTCAACTCGCTCCCCGCGCTCGTCCGTAGTCTCGACAACGAAATAGATATGCGGGTTTCTCCAGTTGAACTCCGTGACTGCTCCCTCGATGGTAACCACCGCGTTCATGTCCAGGCGCGCGTTACTGTGGTGCCCGAAAACCGGCGCACCGAGCACGAACGCCGCCACGATTGCTGCTGGGTATCTCAGACTCAATGCTTATCTCCTATCGTTACGCCAGTCGTCAATTTCGCTGTTAACGGACTTCGGGTGGCTACTCAAAGTAACCCAACGAGCTTGCCCATTGTGTACCCAACCATCGCGAGCACCGCGACGGAACTCCATGTCCAGAAAAATGCCCGAATATCGTGCAGCTGGGCTGTTACGTAGACCAAAAAGTGCGCCGCGCGAGCAACAACGTAGCCCCAGATCAATATCTGAGCCAACAATAACGACGGAGCACTCAGCACGAACAAGAGGCCAGCGATCAGAAAACCGGGAATGCTCTCCAGGTCGTTCAAGTTGAGCCGCCGCGACCGGTCAACGTACTCGTTGACTTCGACCTGGCCTGGTTCCGGATTCGGATTCAACGGGCTTTTCTTTGCATCCTCCGGACTTCGGAAACCGGCATTCACTTTCATCATGCGTGCGACTGTCATCCACGGTTGCAGCATCAGCTTCAGGAGCATGATCGTCGCTGCCAGCGCATACGTCCGAAACACCGGATTTTCAAAGGTTAGCAGTGCAATTTCGTCTGGCATTTTCTCCCCCCTTGCCATGCATCTCCGTGCATCTTAACGGTTAACTTTCTATCGCTGGCTTCATCTCAGTCCGTATAACGCCTGCAACTGAGAAAAATCGCCATCGGAAAGTCCGGATTCACCAGCGATATCCTCTCTGATATTCAACTTGTCACGATAGCGACCGAAGAACCCAGGGATGTCACCACCGAAGCCAAAGTAATACATGATATCGGCGAAGTCCGCCGTATGCTCAAGTCCGAGCGCATGTCCAAGTTCGTGCAAGCAAGTCAGATACACGACAGCGTCACGAAAGAGCGCATCCTCTCTGGAACGCTCCGCGATCTGTTCACCGAGGGCTTCCATATCGGGCCTGATATAAACCTCTGCGCCGCGCTCGCCATCAACGATTATCGGCCGCATCTCGCCATACAAGCCGAAGTTCGCAGGCACCCAGTACACTCGCAATAAAGCGGACGATTCCGGTCCTGGCGTAAAGCGCAACGCGCCGTTACTGCTTCGCTCCCAAGCCTGTACGGCCCACTCGGCGAGATCTCTGTCTGCAGCAACGAATTTCGAATCCGCTTCACCCTCACCAATGAAGTAGGTTATTTGGTCGGTCGCATCAAGGGGCGCCAGGAGTGACTGCTCCTGGCCGTTCGTGGTGACGCGATCCTGGGCAATGGCCAGATGCCACGAAACGAGAATTGCAACGATGACAGTGACTCTTATCAGCTCTTATCTCCTGGATATGTATCGCCTTGCAGAGTTCGCGTTGCTACCAGGTTACTGGTACCACGCTTGTATCGCGGTAGTAGCATCGGTAACGGCAGCGTAGCGCGATGCCCGCGCTTCGTCTCTGATCTGAACGGCCAAGTAAGCCGGCGTGATGATTACGACAGCCGCGCCGATGATGTCACCAATAGCACTGATCGCATCCCAGTTCATCTCTCCCCCGAGCTATGCATCTTCGTGCAGTTTAATTGTTAGTTGACGGCTCCTACCGATTAATAACGGTCATTCCGGACCGATCGGCTCCAATCCATTTCGCTCCAACTCTGCGGTGAACGCTGGCGTCGACAAGAATTCGATAAATGCTTCGGCTGACCCTGCGTTCGGAGTTTCGGCGCTCACGCCAGCGGCAAAATCGACGTAGCCCTGAACCTCAGGAGGAAGCGGTCCGAGAAACTGGACGCCCGGCTCCCGCAGCAACTCACTAACGAGGGTCAGTACCAACTCGATGTCGCCGTTCGCCACCAGGACAGGAGCCTCACCGGGACCGGTTAATCTCGTCTTTGTCCGCATATCGTCCGCAATCCCCAGCGCCTCAAAGCTCGCCTCGTTGGTTCGCCGGCTCTGGCCGCTCTGGCCGAAAGCAATCGTCTCGGCCTCCAGGAGTGTCTGTCGCAATTCGTTCAGCGTGCCGACACTCTTTACAGGTGTTCCAGCCCTGGACCCTACACCGACGCCGACGCGAGCGAATTCGTTACGAGAGTCTGGTACGACCTTCCGTACTGCAATGAGATCATTAATTAGGCTTGGAGTAAGAACTGCGACGTCGAACGCTTCGTCAGCGGAGATCCTGTCCGTCAAATCTCTCGAGGTGCTGAACTGAAAAGCAAGTCTTCGCCCGATCACCCGCTCAATCTCAGGTTGCATCGCCTGCAAGACGGATCGGACTCCATTCGAGGAATACACATGTAATGCGTCATCATCTTGAGACAACGCCCTTCCACCAATCACAGTCGTCGCAGCAACCAGGGCGAGAGGTAGCAATCTCAAAACGGTACCGAAGGATGCGCTACTTCGCATGTTGGTTATCCTCCCCTGAAACGCTGGGCGTTCTCCAGATCGCATGGTATCGGGGCGAACTCGACGTCCGGTCGATAGGCTGACTGAACTTCGCCCACTACGGTCTCGGACAGATACTCGGGATCCTCGAGTTCAAAGCGGTAGGTCATGCTGGTGCGGCCCGGATCAAGCTCGAAGCGTTCGACTAGGCGCTTCTGTGACCCCGACGGAATGCCGCGCGCGGCCCCGCTGCGATGATTCGAGAAATTCGTTGTGTCGACGACGAGCACATCTCCGTCCCACCAGCCGATTGAGTGACCCTGATGTGAAGGTTCCGCATCTTGATGAGAAGCAATGTCGAGGTGGATTGTCCGCTCGATGGCATCGTACTCGCTGTGGATGGAGACTTTCGTCTCGCCGACGTCGATGCGCTGGACGCTCGGGAAGATCATAAACCAAGGCGCCGTCCTCGATTGGCATTGGATCTGTGGGTTCATCGTAAGGTCATCATAGCTCGCGAGAGCTGCCGCCCCTCGCTCGCTCACCGGCCAGTCGAACGGCTCGCTAAAGTAGCGAACCATGAGCGTCTGCAGTACGACCCAGGTACCCGATAGACTGTCCGCCTCAGCCGGCGGCCCCTGGATCGCGCTCAGCGCTTCGTCCGGGTCACCCCTGCCTAGCCGCGTAACGCCCGCATGCTCGACCGAGTAGACCAGCGCCATATTCTGGCCCACGTTTCTGCCTGGATGCGCCTGTACGATAACCTCGTCTCCAGGCACGAACGTATCGGGCGACCAGCCGCGCTTTTTCATCGCCGTCGTCGAGCCGTGCTCGATCGTCCAGACAACCGGGTCGCCTTCTTCATGCGTCGTTTCAACGAAGAGGTAGACGTGCGGGTTGGCCCACTCGAATTCAGTCACGACGCCTTCAAGCGTCATGGTCTGTTCCTCGTCGTAGATGCTGCGGCTGTGGTGGGCGGTCGCCGGCAGCGTCATGAGCAATGATGCCATCAGAACAAGCTTGTTCAAGCTGACTCCCCCCTTGCTATGCAACGCCATGCATATTAGCTGTTAATCGACGGCGGCTACCGGCCAAAAGCGGTAATTCACTAATCGTATCAATGGCGTATGCTGTGAGTATGCATGATGACGAGTTATATGCATTACCATCGTTAACCGTCGCCGCCATCGTAGTAGCTTACCTACTGTTTATCTTCCTGATCCTCGCCTTTTTTTCGTCATAGGCGACCGCTTCTGGCCAAGAGCGGACATTTGTTAACGGTTAGTCACATTGTCATGCAGATCGTACTCTATCAGCTCGAGGCCTCGGTCTCGGTCCGGAATACGAAGTAGATTGCATTGATTCTTGTTCCGGGCTCTAGCTCCTCGACACGGGACATGACGGAAGCAATGGAGTCATAGTAGGTGCTCGTACTACATTGATGATCGCGAATTCGGGCCTCGCAAAGGCAATACTTCATGGAACTTGCCACTCGCCGCGAGTTCGGGCGGTCCCTGGCTTTCCATGACCGCGACGTCTTCCAGACCGTTATCGCGAAACACCCGTTTCACCGACCGGATGAGTTCTTCAAACACCACCCCTGCCGCTGCCTCATCGGCCAGATCGATTCGCACCTCAAAATCTCTCTCGCTGGTCTGGACCAGCTGGATGCGCCGAGCGTGCTCGTGCTCCAGATCGAAGACGAGCGGCGACAGCGTCACCTCGCCCACATGAACGAGTGTCGCCTCGCGCCCTTCCACCTGAAAACTGCGGAACGGCGACCCACAGGGACAGCGGTCCTTGTGGAAACGAACGCAGTCGCCGAGGTCATATCGGATGAAGGGCTGAACGTCGTTGGCGAGCACCGTCAGCAGCGCGGTCGCCGACAGCGTGTCATCAGGAACGGGCCGCATCGTTTCATCGACCGCTTCGAGGATGACCCAGTCTTCGTTCACATGCTTCCGCCCGAAACTGCACTCGAACGACAGCACCAGGCACTCGGTGCTGGCATAGGTGTCGAGAATGCCGTATTTCAGCGAGGGGAAGGCCTGTTGAACCCGCGCACGGAGATCATCCGTGAGCGTCTCGCCTCCAGTACTGATGACCACCGGCTCGATCTGAAGTCGCCCGGCTTCCTGTTCTTTGGAGAGGATGGTCAGCATGCTTGGGTAGGTCACGATAGAGGAGACCTTCGGGATCGCATTGAGTTGCTCAACGAGCCGGCCGATCGACTGCTCGGCCTCGATGAAGGTCAGCCGCCCCACCAGCCTCGGCGCCAGACGGCTCATCAATTTTCCGAATCCGGCACCGGCAAAGTGACCGTTGCCGCCGGTGATCGTCACCCTCACGCCGAGCTTGCGAATCTCCCGGACGAGCTTCCAATGGTATCGATCGAAGCGCGCCATCGAAATTCCAAAGGAATACTCCAGGAAGGATGAGGGCAATACGATGATTGCCGGCTCCCCCGATGTCCCGGAGGTCCGGAAAATGGCGACATCGTCAATAGGCACGCCAATCTTCTGGATATCGCCTAGATGGTCGCGGGCCCTGTCGAGGGGAAGGGAACGAATCGTCAGCCAGTCGTCGAACTCCCGCATCAGATCGGGTTTACGGGTCACCGGCAAGTCGTGCAATTCGATCTCGCTGCTCGGCGGTAGATCGGCGTAGAGCCGTTGAAACAAGGGCGAGTCGCGCCGCGCTTTTTCCACGAGACGCTGCAGGTTGCCGAGCTGCCTGGCTTCGATTCGCTTCCGTCCGCCCCGGGCTGTCCAGAGCCCGCCGGCCAAGTATCCCA
>JAHEKF010000052.1:0-1264 GCA_024638465.1 Rhodospirillaceae bacterium
ATCTGAACGTAAGGGATCATGAATAAGGCTGCGTTTACCAAAAACATCGGAAGAATGGTGTCTGTAAACGTGGCCGCCTCGGGTAATGCCCATGCGCTAACGCCCGTCAATATTCGTGTGAAACCGTGTAGGAAGAGGTTTGCCCCCACAAACATGCGGAAGAAGAAATACCCAATCTGAAAATTGGTTAGAGGTCCTGCGGTTCTGACGTCAGTGTCAAGAATGATTTGCATAGTTCTGTCTCTCACTCAGACATGCAGTACCTTGCATAATAACGGTTGATGTGTGGCTCCTTGTGCCCATGAGCCGCCATTCAGTATCTCCCGAAGATCTCTGACCGTCCGGTTTCGGGAAGAAATCGCACGTTCGATTTTGTCATGTTAACTGTTTCCTTAACGGAGGCAATCGGCCAATTCCAGAGGTTCAGAGAATCTCTTTTCAATGCAGCCCCGGCACGACGCTTGAACCAGTTTGTGATCATCGTCGTCGAAGTCCATTGGCAATGCACTGCGCATGTCGCCGAAGCCGCCGCTCTGCGCCATCTATCCCCCCTGATTCCACGCCTTCACTACCAAGTAGCCCATGCATTTTTGTAGGCACAGAGCGTTTGCCATTACTATCGTCTATACCTGTAGATCATTCAATTGAAGAAATGGATATAGATATGCATAGAACCCCATCGCTTGTCGTTGCAAGCATAATTTCAACGATTGTGTTATTCGGCAATTCTTCAAAAGCACAAGATATGGCAGTTTTTGATTTAGACCAAGGCATGATCAACATCGACACGCTTGGGGATGTAAAACTGATCCGCACTGCAAACACCCCGAGAGAGGTGAGAATCGTTAAAACGCGTGAATACCAGACATCAACTTGCACTGAATTCACGACACACGAATATATGGGTACCTGTTATTCCCGCACACGGGTTCCAAACCCGAGGGTCTGCAATTTTTACCAAACGTACACGACGTACGGGCCCTATGGCTCGGTACATGTCCAGCGAAGTTGCGGTTCGTGGGTCGGCGGTGGAACTTCAACAATTTCAGAGCCATATTCATGTCCGGCAACTCGAGAAGTCTGCGCCAAATCTGAAATGACAATGAGAGTTGGAATTATTGAATTCAATTTCACTTTCAGAAGAATGCATAGATTGAGAGATGGAGAGGTTGAAGAATATCTTCTCACCGAGCAGAACTCATCGGGGAGATCTTCTTGGGATTTCAGAATTTTAGAGTCGAACGGTAAGAGATATCGGATCACA
>JAHEKF010000052.1:1364-22004 GCA_024638465.1 Rhodospirillaceae bacterium
GGTTTCGTCGTTAACCGGATCAGCTCTGTTGGTTCGCCGCTCTTCAGCCTCTCGTTGGATCTGCGCAGAAATCTTCTTCAGATCAAAGACGAATGAATCTGCCAAGTCGATATCGAGCGTTTCGTCCAGATCGAAATTCTCGTTCATATCGGCGCCCTGGAAAGAGGATTGAGATAGCCAGAATCTACCTTCTATTTGCTCGAGTATGTGATGGGTATCACACGGTGGGATCAGCAGCTTGCATATTCACGGCTAACTGACGGCTACTTCCGGCCAATTGCAGAAATTCGGCTCGGTATTGTTAAGAATCTCCTTGACGGCGACATTCGGCCACAAGACGATGTTAATTCCGCCTGGATCGAACTGCTGGGTCCCGCTGCCTACTGATTCGAACCCGCCCCGCTATCTCCGACTGAAAATCCGATCGGGTAAGCATCCTGGTATTCGCCGCCTGAGTCTTCACCGCCGGGGCCATCTCGGTTCGGTTCTCGATACCGGTACATCTTGTCCCACATCGAGATAAGGTTCGATCGAAGCCAGATATCTATATTTCCATAGTCGGAGAAGTCGTCCATTGTGACTCGCTCGAGTATCTGCTCGATCGTGGCGCCTGCCATCATCTCTTCGAGTACGCGATCTCGGAGAGCAACGACATAGTCACGGTACTCCAACAAGCTCTCCTGATTGGTAGCTCCCCAGTGCCCCGGAATGACAATCTCGACGTCATCCAGCTTTCCAAGCACGCCGAGTGTTTCGATGAGATTGTCGATATCGGCATCCCGAAAATCGGGTAGCGCCAGCGATCTTTCCGCGCGCGCGATATCCGGCGCTATCAGTACACCTTCTTCCGGAAGATGAACCTGGATAAGGTTATTGCTGTGCGTGGGACCGAAGTAGTACAAGACAATCTTCTTGCCGCCGAGATGAATCTCCATCTCCTCGTCGAAGACAACGTCGGGCACGGACGTATTACGGCCTTCTCGCACGATGTGTTGTCGCGTAAGGGCGTGCGAGACAGTTACGGCAGTATCGTCGAACACGTGTAAATCGCAGATGTGATCTTCATGATCGTGGCTGAGGATTACGTATTTCACGGGTACGTCGTAGAGCCGCCCCAACTCCTGTTTCAGCCAGGTCGGATCTCCCGCGCCTCGGCAGGTGCCGTCAACAACGATGAGGCCTTCATCGGTGACGATAACGTTGCTGTTTGCTGCACCCGGCCGATGGACCGTACGAAATACACTTTCGGAGACTTGCTCGAGTCTGGGCGTTGCGCCATCCGATTCCTGGGCGTTCGAGAGCTGCGACAACGCAACAAGCGACGTCAACAGGCCAAAGCTGAAGAGATTCTTTTTCATAGGTTTATCCGCAATTCTGATTTTCTTCTATAGTTTCGAGAGATTCGCGACGATCGAAATCGCCTGAGCAAAGTCGAGCTTTTTCAAGCTTGCTCCCCCAACGACGGCATCGTACGGATACTACCCCAATGACCGCTTTTTCCACCAAAGCAGCCGTAAATCGCGGGCAGCTAGACTTCGTCGACGACGACCGCTTCCGGCCAAAGCGGCCCTGGCATGGTTAGAGCACGATCTTCGAGCGATTTCGCAAATTCCAGCATGGCATAAGAGAATCTTCTTCAACTTTCGCTCCCAAGCAGGCGACGTCTGCTGGCCTAAAGCAGCCGTGGAAGGCTGGGTCTAAATGAATGGTTTCGAGGTCCGCTTTGGCGAAAAAAGCCGACGTTAACGCCGTTATCAGGGCTAGAACTGGTTTTTCTGCCACTCGGAACTTTCCCCGATGAACGGGCTAACTTTCCGAAAGAAACCATAAACCTAGACTGAATCATTCAGTAGAAATTTGATCAGTAACGCTCAGATGACTGATTAACTTGAGGTTGGTTTTTCCCCAACTTTTAGACCAAGCTAGACCTGCGACGTGTCTGAACTCGGCGAGTGATTTTCTACGTCGGCGGCTGAAGCTAACGTTTGAACCCTCGCTATATCAGGTCCTTAAACGTCTGCACCGCAGCGGATAGGAATCGATTGTGCTGAAGCTCAAGGGCATCGCGCAGAAACTAACGGCCCAACTTAACAATCTGCGAACCAAGATTGATTTCCGGTTGATCAGATCAGAGCGCGTTCGCGCCTTATCCAAATCGATTGTGCTGAGGCTCAAGGGCATCGCGAAGAGACTAACGGCCCACCTTGAGAATCTGCGAACCAAGATTGACTTTCGGTTGATTAGATCAGAGTGCGTTCGCACCTTATCCAAACTGAATCAATGGTTAGCAAGGCAAAAGGACCATCAGCGGCAAACGCGCGAGAGGTTCGCCAAGCATTGCGAAACCGGTCTTGAGATTCTCAGCGACGCGGGCCGGAGAATCAAGATGATGCTGGGTAACACTGGTAAGGCGGTTAGCTCCACACGCACAGCGCGCTGGTTCCGTCAAAAAATGTTAAGGCAAATCTTCCATCCGGTTCACGTTGCAGAACGGCCGGTGCCCACAAAAGAAGATCCGCGGATCGCTAAGAAAGTCGAAGAGGCACGATTGTGGATGAAGGAACGTGGAATCGGTGACGAACTTCAAAGTGAGAGTGGGCTTTTAGCCGGTCGTCGGATCGCTCCGAAAGCCGCGCTGCATTCGAAAGAATCTGATGAGGCCCTAGTTCCCCGGCGTCCACCACGGGCTGTAGGCCAACAGTCAAGATCGCTAGCGAAGTCTGCCGCAATAAAATCGAAGAAATAGTCTCATTTTCGTGCGGCGAGACAAGAACTCCCGTAGTGGATTAGCAGCTCTGATTTATCTACGGTGGGCGACAATCCCGCCCGGATGGGGCTGTCGGTCATAAAGCATCTAGAAAGTTACGAATGTCCACTACTGGCCGGAAGAAGGCGTCGCTCTATCCGGCGCTATCATCTCGATCCCAGAACCTCCACCAACGTTTTTTCGCCGGGGCTTCCTCGCGATCATCAGGATTGGAGCGACCTTCCTGTCCGGGCTCCCGTGTCTCGCGATAGTCATCCATGATTTCACGACGTTCATCACGTCGCTCGCGCATTTCCATCGCGGTCTCGCTACCTCGCTCGTCGGGATTCGCGGCAGGTTGATCGCGCTGCGATCGCAAACGGTTCTGATCGCGTCTGTCGAGTCCCTCCGCAGCTCGCTGTTGTTGCTGCGCACCAAAAGATTGCCCGCGGCCCTGGGAAGCTCCGGAGCTCATGCCCTGCGCGTAGGTTGTGCTGGTCACGGTTCCGGTTGCTATCACGAAGGATAGGTACAGAAGGCTTTTCTTCGTCATCGCGCGCTCCAGTGAACATTTCCCGCAGTGTAGAGCAGGACCGATTTTCAATTCGGACGCGCATCACATGTCATCGTCACTTACCTTGACATAAGCGGCGATCGGGTCGTCTCGTGGGCTGAATGCCATTGCACAGACGGCGGGATCAAAAAATTCTTTATTATCTAAAGGCCACTAGGTGATGACCGCTTTTGGCCGTCGCCTTAGCGGTCACTGCCGATGTTCGTTCTCTGATCCCTCTTCAATTAACTTGGTGATATGCTCGAGGGCGAGCTTGATCTGTTGCAGATTACTGTCCAAATTGACCAGATGCTCACTAAGGCGACGCACTGCTTCCTCTGTGGAATCTGATGAATTTTCAGCCATTGCAAACCGCTCCAGATACAGTCGTCCCGCCCCGTAGACATACTGACGACCAGAAGTGGAGAATCCTTAGCGTTAGAATGTGACGAATGTCTGATTTTGGCTGCTGATTCAGCTGATCGACGCAACGCATTTGCTGATGGTTGCTTAGCGACGGAGGCAGTCATTCGATGAAGCTATAGCTGAAGAAACATGAAACCTTGCCGAGAATGCCAGCATGAGGTGTCAGAGCAGGCCACGGCCTGCCCTGGCTGTGGGGCTCCATTTCCAGCGAAGGAGAAATGGGACGGATGGGGGTTCGAATACAAATCCGAAGCAACGTTTCTTGGGTTGCCTCTACTTCATATTTCATTCAAATTTAAGCCGAACCGTGTCCCCGTGCCAGCCAAAGGTGTTATCGCGATTGGGCAGTTTGCGTGCGGTATTTTTACCCTGTCTCAGTTCGGTGTTGGGGTTGTCAGTATCAGCCAATTCACAATCTCCGCTTATGCCGTGGCTCAGTTCGCCATTGCATACTCTTTGATCGCCCAGTTTGGGATTTACATTCACGAGGGGTATGGTCAACTAGTAATCAGTCTAAATGAACTGATTGGAATGTTCTGATAACGGTTCGCATGATGAGTGAATTTGGGTTGGGTCGAACGTTCGCTGCTGGCCGGAATAAGCCGTCGGTTACCAGTTACTAGCAAACATTCAGCAGATTCGGGCTAAACGAAGTGATCAGAGCTGGCGCTCGGCCGGCCATGCCTCTGCGATAAATTGTTTTCGAGCCGCTGGCGTGATACTCAGGATGGCGTATTCTTTCTTAACAGCCTGTTTCCGGGAGACAGAAAATGTTTAATACTGGAATTTCTCGATACTTAGCCGTGTATTGGCTTTCATGCCTTCCGGTCGCTGCATTCGCGCACCATTCGCTGCTCAGTTACGACCAGAGCCGGATCGTCGAATTCGGCGGTGAAGTCACTGACGTGTTCTGGCGCAATCCACATGTTCGCCTGACAGTCCGGGCTGTCGACGAGAACGGTGATGAAAAGATCTGGAGGGTGGAAGGTGCATCAGTCAATTCGATGGAGCGTGCCGGATTCAGTGAGGACTTCGTAAGCGTCGGCGACAACATCAGGCTCGTGGGACACCCATCGAGCATACGTGACGACGATGTTCAGCCCGTGCTTCTTACATTGGTGAACGGTCCGTCGATCGTGCTGAACGAGAACTCCGCCACCGAGTTCGGGTTGCTCGACTCCTCTTCCCAGGCGACGAGCGGCGATGCTTTGGCTGCAGTCGCCGCGGAAAATGTCGAAGCCGATGGTATTTACCGCGTCTGGACCAACACGGGGCACTGGAGTCGCGACGTGCGGGGATGGTGGGCGAGAGACTTCCCGTTGACGGAATCCGCCCGAAGCAAGCTCGATGCCTGGGATCGGGAGACGGACGATCTAGCTGCAAAGTGCCTGCCCGCCGGTTTACCGGAGGCGATGATGCAGCCTTTCCCGATTGAATTTATCGACCAGGGCGACACCATCATTCTGAACATAGAGGAGTGGGATAACTCGCGGCTGATTCACATGAACGCGGATCCCGAGGCCGATGCCCCATATTCACGGCTCGGCTATTCCGTCGGCCACTGGGAGGGCGATACGCTGGTCGTGGAGACGAGTCGAATCAACTATCCTTTTTTCAACGATCAGGGAATACCTCAGAGTGAGGCTGTTGAGCTTGTTGAGCGATTCACGCTGAGTGCGGACGAAACGCGCCTCGACTGGACGGCGACGCTGGTCGATCCAGGGACATTCACCGAGCCCGTTACGATGCATGACATGCACTGGGAATGGATCCCGGCAAACGTGATCAAACCGTACGACTGCGTGGTAGACGACAGCCAGTAATCCAGAAGCGCTCGTAGAACATCGGGGTCGTGCCTTAATCAACGACCGCTTGTGGCCGGTAGGATTCGTCGGTTGACAGTTGCTCTTGGGTATTACTCGCTAATCGGCACGCCTGGCGCTCGCCAGATACTTGTGGATGCCGCCCAGTCGCCGCATCACCTGTTGGATTACCCCGCTAACGACGCATAGATCGGTATCGAGGGAAACCGACATTCATCGAAGTAAACAAATGTAACGCTGCGGCGTGGATACTCGTCAGTCGCCGTACGATCTGGTTCCTGTGCCGGGTGAGAGTACTAATGGCGTGCGCGAACCCATCAGTTCTTTGGATTTCGGCCTTACCATCGGCAGCGTGGCCATCGCGATGATAATCGCCTTCGGCTTCGCCGGTAGAGACGCAGCGAAGATGATTATCGATACCTGAGCTTCGAGAATCTCGTGAGGACAAATATATGCTTCGAGCCACTCTGATCCTCTGTTGTTTCTTTTTCAGCGTGAGTACAGCCGCACAGGGCAGTTTCTTCGATAGAGCGAAGGAATTGCTTCGAGGCGCTACGTCGGAAGCTCCACAGGATCCGGAACTGTCGCAGGAAGAGATCCACGGCGGGCTCAAGGAGGCGCTGCGGGTCGGAACCGAAACCGTCGTCGCCCAGCTTGGCGCAACGGGCGGCTTCAATGCGGATCCGGCCATCCACATTCCCCTGCCAGGCGGTCTCGACGGCGTACGCTCGGCGCTCGGTAGAGTGGGGCTCGGGTCACAGCTCGACGATCTCGAGCTGCGGATAAATCGTGCCGCCGAGGTGGCGACGCCGAAAGCAAGAGCGCTTTTTCTGGAGGCGATCGCCAATTTAACGGTCGACGATGTGATGAGAATCTACCAGGGCCCAGATGATTCGGCGACGCGTTACTTCCAAACACAGATGTCGGAGCCGCTGGCCGTCGAGATGCGCCCGGTTATCGACGAAAGTCTGGCCAACGTTGCCGCAGCGCAGTCCTACAATGCGGTTATGGACAATTACAATTCGCTGCCCTTTGTATCGGAGGTTGACCTTGATCTCACCGGATACGTCGTAGAAAAAGGCATGGACGGGATCTTCCACTATCTCGCCCTGGAGGAGGCTGCCATAAGAAGTAACCCCGTGAAACGCACGACGGAGTTACTGCAGCAGGTATTCGGACACTGAAACTTATGAATAGCATTCGGAATGACAGAGTGGCGGAGAGAATTTCAACGACTGATGACTCAATTCGTTACGGCATCACGCGTCGTTATTGGAGTCGTAGTGATAAGACCCGCCCCGGGGCGTGGTTACCGATCCTTGGTCTGATCCTCGCGTTCGTGTACGGGCTCGTGGTGACAGCGCCCTCCATCGAGGCGCAAACCACGGAACAGGTGCGGCTTGCTCTTACTGACCATGATCTCGCTGATTTTTCGCTCGAAGGGGACGGTCAGCGTGTCTTGGTGAGTGCGATCGGAACGGAAGCGGACGCCGATCGAATAAGAGAATGGGTGGGTAGCACGACCTGCGATACGTGGATTGCAGAGCAACTCACGTGTCCGACCAATGTGCGAGTGGAAATGACAGAGCCCGTTGCCGCCGCCATCGAACCCGAGCTGCTTTCCATCGAAGCTGCGCCCGTAGAGAGATTCCACGATTTCGATTTTCGCCGAACGGGCAATTCAATCATTCTTAGCGGCGAAGTTACGAGCGAGACCGAAAGAGATGCGATCGTCGCGCAAGCCGGCACGCAGTTCGAGACGGTCATGGATGAACTCGACATCAGTGGCGATCCGGCGACCGAGGGTTACCGGTGGGCAGCGGATCGCGCTTTAAGGATTCTTGCTGCCACGACAGACAGCGAGGCCACTTGGCGCGGTGGACTCTTTTCAGTGTCCGGGACGGTATCAGCGATCGATGAGCAGGATATCCGTCGCGCCTTCGCAAGCGGCGAGTATCCGGCCAGGCTCGGCGAGCTCAATCTCGAGGTCATCGACGAGGTCGCAGTCTGCAATGAGCAATTCGCCGCCGCGTTGGCTACATCGGGAATTCGTTTTCAAACCGGGAGCGCTGAAATTTCACCTGGCAGTCAGGACCTTATCGTGCAGTTGTCCCAAGTGGCTCAGGGCTGCCCGGGTACTTTTTCCGTCGACGGGCACACAGACAGTACCGGAGCAGCAGCGTTGAATCGAGACCTTAGCCTTGCTCGTTCGCAGGCCGTGGTTGCGGAACTCATCGCAGCTGGTGTGGATGCGGCGCGTCTGACCGCGCGCGGCTTCGGACCCGACCAACCCGTTGCCGACAATGCGACAACGGACGGCAGAGCGCAGAATCGTCGAATCGAAATTCGGGTTCTGGAAGTACGCGCAGAACAATAATCGAGAACGAGCAATCGTAGATCAGGGAGACAATCATGTTATACCTCGTCGCACAATACGCGATCATTTTTCTTCTGGCCGGTTTATTCGGTTTTCTCCTTGGTCGCTGGTGGGCGCGACGCTCCTACGTTGACGTCACGGAGAGTTATGAAACGATCTCTCGAGCGGCCGCTAACGCGCCCTGGGATCGCGTATGGTCTCGTTTCGACAGCCTGGACCAGACCGTGCGCGGGATCGTGAAGGAAGAGCTCGCGGCAATTCCACAACCCGTGATTCCGGAGGTAGACCTGAGCAGCATGGAATCGCAGCTGGGCAGCTTGGAGCAGCGCGTAGCCAATCTTCCGCAGCCGGCGGAAGTCAATCTGGAGCCTCTCAGCAAGAGCATAAAGGACGTCGATACGCGCATTGCGGCGCTGCCGACACCGAAAACACCCGAGAGGGTGGATCTGGGTCCGCTCACCGAGCGTACCGAGCGTCTGGAAACACTAATTAAGGCGATACCCACACCGGAGAAGCCCGAGTCAGTAAATCTGGATCCCCTGGACCGCCGGATTGCATCCGTAGAGCAGGCGGTTCGAGCTATTCAGATCCCAAAGCCTCAGGAGCATGTAGACCTGGCCCCGGTCAATCAACGTATCAGCGCGGTGGAGAATGCGCTACGTTCAATTCGAATTCCCGAAGCGCCGACACTCGAGCCGGTTCAAGCGCGTCTCGAGATCATCGACGGCAAGCTCACGCAGCTGGTGAAGCGGCCGCTCGAATCGGAAGCGCGGTCGACAGGGCCACGATTGCTCAAGTCCGCTACGTTCGGCGAGAAGGATGACCTCAAAAAGATATCCGGGGTGGGCCCGAAGCTTGAGTCGACGTTGAATAGCCATGGCGTCTACTATTTCTGGCAGGTGGCGGAATGGACTCCGGCCGACATCAAGCTCGTCGACGACCGACTCGATGTCTTCACGGGCAGAATCGAGCGCGACAACTGGGTCGCCCAGGCCAAGAAGCTGGCCAATGAGTCAACGGCTGCAACGAGACCGACCGGTCATCGCTCGGCTGGGGAAGAGTTGCGAGTCTGAAAGAAATGGTGGCGGAGGGAGTGGGATTCGAACCCACGGACGGGGAGACCCCGTCACTTGATTTCGAATCAAGCCCGTTCGACCACTCCGGCATCCCTCCGCGGGCGAATCTAGCAGGTCGGCATCGGGCCGGCAAACGCCGCCCGGTGAGAGCCTCTCACCGGCTTAATGCGGTAGCGCCCAGATAGCCGATCCAGACGGCGCCGAGGCAGAGAACGACGGACAGCATGATGTTCGCGCCGGCACCGAGCCACTGCCCGTCGCGAAGGAGATTCAGCGTCTGCAGGCTGAACGACGAGAATGTCGTGTAACCGCCGCAGATCCCGATGATGAGAAAGACACGAACGTCGGACGAGGCTAACAGCTTGCCATCCGGGCCGAGAAGTACCGCCAGCGCGCCGATCGCGAGTGAGCCCGTCACATTGACGAAGATCGTGCCCCAGGGAAAGGTTTCTCCGTAGGCTCTTGCGAACGCCTCGAAGCACCAGTAGCGCCCCATGCCGCCCAGCGCACTGCCGAGTCCGATCCAAAGGTATGTCACAACGCCGCGTTCCTCCGAAGGCGCGGCTAGTGTAACTTGGCGTATCGTCGAGAACCACGAAGCAGAAGAAGCAACGGCAAGAGATCCAGGGTGGACAGAACCACGGCATTAGCTCGAATCGCCAAGATCGTCGGTCCCGGTGGCGTCGTTGAGGGCGGCGATGCAGACGCGATGCTTAGCGATTACCGCCGTCTCTTCGAGGGAGAAGCGGCGCTGGTCGTTCGCCCGGCGTCCACAGCCGAGTGTGCCGGCGTCGTCACCGTCTGTAACGAGGCCGGAATCGGGGTCGTGCCGCAGGGGGGCAATACGGGTTACTGCGGGGGTGCGATCCCGTTCGACGCCGACAATCAGATTCTGCTGAGTCTTTCGCGTATGAACGCTGTGCGCGCCGTCGACAGCGTTGGGTTCACCATGACAGTCGAAGCCGGGCTGGTGCTGCGGCGAGCCCAGGAAGTCGCGGCAAAAAATGACTTGTTGTTTCCGCTGAGTATGGGATCCGAGGGCTCGTGCCAGATCGGCGGCAATCTGGCAACCAACGCGGGTGGCATCTCGGTGCTGCGATACGGAACTGCACGCGACCTGGTTCTCGGCCTCGAGATCGTCTTGCCCAATGGCGAGATCGTGTCCGAATTGAAGGGACTTCGAAAAGACAACACCGGATACGATCTGAAGAGTCTTTTCCTTGGTGCCGAGGGGACGCTGGGGATCATCACGGCTGCCGTCCTGAAGCTGTTTCCGGCGCCGCGATCGCGGCAATGTGCCTGGATTGCGACGCCGGATGTCGATTCGGCTTGCGCCGTGCTCGCGACAGCGCGCCGTGAAAGCGCCGATCAGGTCGTTTCCGCTGAGTACGTTTCGCGAGCGTCGCTGGACCTTGTGCTCGAGTTCATCGATTCCGCGCGCGATCCTCTCGACGCACGTCACGATCACTACGTACTGCTCGAACTGGCGTCCGCGCAGGAAGAACACGAACTGCGTGTAACGCTCGAGCGAATTCTGGAACTGGGCGTTCAAGCCGGGCACGTCGTCGACGGTGTTATTGCGGATTCGGGCCGTCAACGCGACGCACTTTGGTTGCTACGCGAGACCGTACCGGAAGCGGAGCGGCATTCCGGTAGCTCGCTGAAGCACGATATCTCCGTTCGAACCTCCGAGATCCCCGCGTTCATCGCGAGCGCGGGACCGATCCTGGATGCGATTGCTCCCCATCGTCGCTCGGTTTTCGGCCATATCGGCGACGGCAATCTTCACTTTAATCTGCTGCCGGTCGCAGGGGTCGAAGAACCGGATTTTCCACGAGAAGCCCTGTCGTCGGCCGTTTACGATCTCGTCGCCGAACGAGGCGGCAGCTTCAGTGCAGAACATGGCATCGGTGTGCTTAAGCGGACGGAGCTCGAACAGTTCAAGTCGTCTGCTGCGCTTGACGCGATGCGCGCCATCAAGTCTGCTCTCGATCCGAAAGGCATCATGAACCCCGGCAAGGTTCTCGGCTAGAATGACGGCGCCTGCCAAGAATAAGCGCCCGCGAGGGGCCCGGAATTGTTAAGGGCAAGACAAAGACTCGGCAAGTACAGAATCGAGCGGCGGATCGCGAACGGTCCGGTCGCCGCCGTCTATCAGGCGTTCGATTCCATCCATGGCATTCGCGTCGCGCTGAAGGTTCCCCATGCAAGCGCAATGGACGAGTTTTTTCTTGCCGACTTCAAGCGGGAGGCCCGACTCTCGACCAAGCTGGAGCATCCGAACATACTGCCAATAAAGGATGCTTCTTTCATCGACGGGCACTTCGTCATCACGATGCCGCTCGGTGAGCGCTCGCTTGCCGACCGGATGCGCAAGCGCCTCGCAACGGAGACTGCTCTCGACTATATCGATCAGTCACTCGCCGCAGTTTCCCATGCGCATCACTGCAATATCATCCACTGCGATATCAAGCCCGATAACTTCATTCTTTTCCCGAATAACCAGCTCAGGCTCGGTGATTTCGGTTTCTCGAAGCTCGTACAAAGTACTCTGAAACCCGCGTCCGGTTCGGGAACGGTCGGTTACATGGCCCCCGAGCAGGCCGTCGGACGTCCGATGTTTCAGTCGGACGTGTTCTCGCTGGGCCTCGTTGCCTACGAATTGCTCTCGGGGCATCTTCACGACTGGCCCTATGACTGGCCGCCGGACCAGATTCAAAGAGTCCGCAAACGCGTCAAGCAGCCCGTGCTCAACTGGATTGCCCGGTCGATACAGGTAAGACCCCAGAAACGGTTTCCCGATGCCATGGCGATGCATCGTGAATTCATGCGCGCCCGGCAAAGTAACGGCAAGAAACGCCGAACGAAACGACAGCAGCCGGTCGATCCGGCGCTATGGGAACGTGTGCGTTTCAGACAGTTTCAACGCAAATACAAAAAAACGCTCGAGACGCGTTACGAGTGCACGAATTGCTCCGGCCCCGTCGCGGAGACGATGTGCGCATGCCCGTGGTGCGGGATGAAGCCACCGTTACATCATCACACCACCAGCTATCCGACTGCGTGTCCTCGCTGCCATCGGGGAACGAAGCTGGACTGGCGTTACTGTGCGTGGTGTTATGGCTACGGATTCGAAGTCGAGACATCGCGTAGTTACCCGGACGTTCGTTATCAGGCTCAATGCGCTAACAGCAAGTGTCGCGGTTCACTAATGCCGTTCATGCGCTATTGCCCGTGGTGCCGGACGAAAGTAAAACGTGCCTGGAAGTTGCCGACCGGTGGTCAGCGCTGCCCCTCATGCCGCTGGGGGGTGGATCTCGATTTTTGGCAACACTGCCCGTGGTGCACCAAGGCGTTGCCACAATGACACCGCAAGCCGGACGGGAGTGGCTATATCTCGGCGACACCGAGCTCGCATCCGCTGATCACGATCTGCCGCAGGGTGCGGTCAGCATCAGGAGCATGCGCGCACCCGATAAAGAGACCGCCAACGAGGATGCGGCAGCAGTGATTCCGTTTGGTAAAACGGCACTGATCCTTGCGGTTGCCGATGGTGTCGGGGGCACGCCGGCGGGGCGGGAAGCGTCGAACCGTGCGGTACGAACATTGAGCGAGGTCCTCTCCCGGACGGAAGCGACCACGGATAATTTACGCCCGGCGATACTCGACGCGCTCGAGGAGGCAAATCGCTCGATCATCAACAGCAGTCGCGGCGCCGCGACAACGCTCGTGGTCGCAGAGATTGTTGACGGTCAGGTTCGTAGTTACCACGTCGGTGACTCGGAGCTGATCTCCGTTGGCCAGAGAGGACGAGTCAAGCTGCGGATCACGCCTCATTCTCCGACAGGTTTCGCGGTCGAGGCAGGATTGCTCGATGAAGATGAGGCTGTCCAGCACGACCAGCGTCACCTGCTTTTCAATGTCATCGGAACCGCCGACATGCGTATAGAGGTCGGAGCGCCTACAACACTGGACGCGCGCGATACGGTTCTTTTGGCCAGTGACGGTCTCATGGACAACCTCTATTTCGATGAGATCGTAGAAGTTGTTCGCAAGGGGCCACTTTCCGAGGCCGCCGACGAACTCCTGAAGCGCGCCGTTAGCCGCATGGACAACGGGGCAGGCGGTCAGCCATCGAAACCCGACGATCTGACCGTGGTGTTGTTCCGCCGGCGATCGACGAGCTGAGTCTAGCCAACGTCGGCTTCAGGCATCTCGAGTTCTTCGACTTCTACCGAGCCCTTGCGGCGCTGTTCGGCTTTGATGCGCGCGGATTCCTCTTCGTACGCCTGCGATAGTTCGTCCATGAACGAGTTGGGTAGCTGGCCGGGAGCCCGCGCTGCGAGCGCCTCGTAGGTGGCCACGTAGTTTTCCCAGTAGCGACGCTTGTTGCTGGAGCCGATAAACGAACTATTCTTTACGCCGTGGTCGAAGCGCTGTTCCAATTCGTCCGGATCGAAACGTTCGAGAAGGTCTGATACGGCGACGCTCATCGCAGCGCGCATCGCTTCCTGATGATTCTCGATGTCCTGGAAAGCTTCCCGCGTTGCTTCGGCTGCGTCCAGATACCCCGACGCTGGTTCGGAGATCAGAGTGTTCAAAGCATGTTCGACGCCTGTCGAGAACTTTATCGGGTTGTTGCACATCGGCTGGATTACCGTAGTCGGAACGCGCAGCTTGTTCTTGATCTCGCCGCGATATCGCAGCGCATCCGCGAGCCCGGTCATCAGTTCTTTCGTCAGAGTGCCGAGACGGTAAAGCATCATCACCGCTTCCTCGTCGCCGATGTCTCGCGGCTCGAGTCCGGCGCCCCTGAAAAACGAGTAGAGCGCGACCGAAGGCGATCCCCCCTCAGCGACTTCGACAGGCGCCGGAGCCTGGGGCTGCTGCGGTTTCGGTTTCGGTTCTGCTACGGCTTTAGCCTTCGTTTCCGCTTTCGGTTCCGCTTCCGCTTCCGCTTTCTCTGCTTTCACGGCACGCCGGTTTGCCGCGGTATCGGATTCCAGTGTCATGCCAGATGCTGCCTTTAAAGCGGCTTTCTTCAATGCACTGGCGCTGGCGCCTTCGAGTAGAAGATCCTCGATACCAACGGATGTCATCTCGTGTTCGTCGACCAGAGCGTTGCCCGTGGGATCGGGGCTTTCCACGAACTGTTTATTGACGACGGGATCGATGTGCTTTTCCTCGTTCAGAGGCGCATCGACGCTTTCGTCGCCGATAAGCTCGGCAACCATCTCGTATTCGCCAATTCGTAGCCGGTCTCCGTCGAACAACCGCTGCGGATTGCCTTTGCCGATCGGAGTTGTCTCGTTGTTGACGTAGACGCCGTTGCTCGAGGTATCGATGATGTAGTAGCTGCCAGAGCGAAAATCGACGGCTGCGTGATGACTCGAGACATAGCGCTTGCCGTCCTGTAGCACCCAGTCGCTCTCGAGTGAGCGGCCGATCCTGCCGCCGTCAATGCCAAACTCTTTGGAATGCCCGTCGTTGAGCCGGCGCGCATGGTAGCTCGTGATTTTCAATCGAAGCGGCATCAGTTTGCGTCCCTGCAAAGCGGCCTGCGGCTCGATCGAAGCGCGCTCGCGAGGCCCAGCTGTCATTGTCGAATCTCAGTATAGCGAGGCGCAAGGGGTCTGCCGCTGCCCGGTTGCGGCGTTTGTGACCGGGATCACACGCGATTCTGCCGTTATGGTGAAAGGGACCGGCAACCGCGTTCCGTCGCCGCTGTTCGTCCTATGCTAAGCTTGCCCGCCTTCGTCCCGCACCCGAGACCGCGGATGAGTTCGCAGCCGATTTATAAAGTGATCTTCATGAACCAGGGAAAGGTTTTTGAAGTCTACGCGCATAGCGTCAGTCACGGATCCTTGTTCGGTTTCGTCGAAGTCGAGAAGTTAATCTTTGGTGCCCGCTCGACCGTCGTCGTGGATCCGGCCGAGGAGAGAATTCAGAGTGAGTTCTCCGGCGTCACGAGAACCTATCTGCCGATGCATTCGGTTATTCGAATCGACGAAGTAGAGAAACAGGGAGTCAGTAAAGTCACTTCTGCGGAAGGCGGTAACGTGGCGCAGTTCCCAGTACCGATGTATGCGCCCCCGGGCGAAGGTGGCAAAGGTGGGTCAGGGGACCAGTGAATAAGTGACGCTTCGGTTTGCGGCACTCGGCAGCGGTAGCCGCGGCAACGCTTTACTCGTCGAATTCGGAGAGACTCTTCTCATGGTCGACTGTGGCCTGAGCCTGAAGGCCGTCGAGCAGCGGTTGGGTCAGCTCGACAGATCTCCGGTCGACGTTTCCGCGCTGCTGGTCACCCATGAGCACTCCGATCACATCCAGGGCGTTGCACGATTCGCCCGCCGCTGGGGGACGCCCGTCTATATGACGCCGGGCACCGCATCTTCGCCTTCCGCCTCCGGAATCACGCGACTCTCAACCGTCAACTGCCATCGAGGGTTCGAGATCGAAAATATCTCCGTACAGCCGTTTCCGGTGCCGCACGACGCCAAAGAACCCTGCCAGTTCGCGTTTTCCGGCGGCGGGCGACGACTCGGCGTGTTGACCGATACCGGACACATCACATCGCACATCAGTGACCGTCTCGCGGGTTGCGATGCGCTCGCAATAGAGTCGAATCACGATCTTGAGATGCTTCGTCGCGGACCCTATCCGGCAGCGATCAAGAACAGGGTCGCGTCGACGGTGGGGCACCTCAACAATACGCAGGCCGCCGAACTCCTGCAGCAGATCGGGCACAGCGATCTGCAATGGGTCGTCGCTCTGCATATCAGTGAGCAGAATAACTCGCGTGACGACGTCCGCGCGGCACTCTCCGGCGTACTCGCGAACGGCGCCAGTACGCTTCACCTTGCTGAACAAGATACGCCGAGTGACTGGTTTGAGATCGTCTGAAGCATGAGCATGCTTGAGTTGCCCGGCCCACTCGCGGAAACCGCGTTTCGGCTGCGCCGGCTCGCGCATGAGGCAACCGCGCGTTGTGCCGACGTGCGCGACGTTAACGTGCGTTTCGTTCATTTCGTGCACTTCGAGAGGGAGCTCAAAGCCGGCGAGCGGGAGATTCTCGATGCGCTGCTGACTTACGGCAGTCCCGCGGAGTTCTCGCGAACGAACTGCGAAATCACCATTGTTCCCCGGCTTGGGACGATTTCGCCATGGGCATCCAAAGCGACAGACATCGCCCGAATTTGCGGGCTGCCGGTTCAACGCATCGAGCGGGGTCGCCGCTACTCGCTCGAAATCCGGGGCGATCGAACGGGCGCAGTCCTGAATACGCTTCTGCCGCTCCTGCACGATCGCATGACCGAATCGGTAGTCTCCGGCGCGGTAACGGAAGCGACGCTGTTCGCCGAGCATGCGCCAGAACCGTTGCGAGAAGTACCGTTGCTCGCCGAGGGGCCGCGCGCGCTCGCCATAGCCAATGAGACGCTCGGCCTCGCGTTGTCGCCGGACGAGATCGATTACCTTGCGACGCAGTTCGCTGCGCTCGATCGAGATCCGACCGACGTCGAACTGATGATGTTCGCGCAGGCGAATTCGGAGCACTGTCGGCACAAGGTATTCAACGCGTCCTGGATTATCGACGGCGCTACGACGGAACGCGGGTTGTTCTCGATGATCAAGAACACCTATGCGCAGGCTCCCAAAGGCGTGTTGTCGGCTTATTCGGATAACGCGGCAGTTGTCGCCGGGCATGAGGCAGAGTGGTTCTTTGCAGATCCCCACTCGCGGATATACGTCCGTCGCAATGAGCCCGCTCATCTCGTGATGAAAGTAGAGACACACAATCATCCAACCGCTATCTCGCCGTTTCCTGGTGCCGCAACCGGTTCGGGCGGCGAGATCCGTGACGAAGGTGCGACCGGGAGAGGCGCCAAACCAAAAGCCGGTCTGACGGGTTTTACCGTGTCGCATCTCGACATTCCGGACTGGCAACAAAGTTGGGAAACCGGCGGACCCGGTATTCCCGGACGTATCGCGACACCGTTGCAGATAATGCTCGACGGCCCGATCGGCGGTGCGCAATTCAACAACGAGTTCGGGCGGCCGAATCTCGCAGGTTACTTCCGTACCTGCCTGTTCCAGGCGGACCGCATCTGGCGTGGTTACCACAAGCCGATCATGATTGCCGGAGGCGTCGGCAACATCCGGGATGCGCACGTCGACAAACTGCAGGCGCCACCCGGGGCCCGGCTCATCGTTCTGGGCGGGCCGGCGATGCTCATCGGTCTCGGCGGCGGCGCCGCTTCATCGAAAGGAAGCGGGTCCGGTGAGGAAGAACTCGACTTTGCGTCAGTTCAGCGCGGTAATCCGGAGATGCAGCGACGTGCGCAGGAAGTCATCGATACCTGCTGGGCGCTGGGCGATTCGAACCCGGTTCTCTCCATCCACGATATCGGCGCGGGCGGGCTCTGCAATGCTGTGCCGGAGATCGTCGACGATAGCAACCGCGGTGTGGTCGTAGAACTGCGCGACGTCCCGAACGACGAGCCCGGCATGACGCCGATGGAACTTTGGTGTAACGAGTCGCAGGAGCGTTACATGATCGCCGTGGCTACCGACGATCTCGAGCGATTCGCGGCGATATGCGAACGCGAGCGCTGCCCTCATGCCGTCATCGGTACGTTGACCGAGGCACGAGACCTTCGTGTCGTTGACAGAGAGTTCCGGAACGAGCCCGTCGCTATGCCGATGGAGGTGCTTTTCGGCAAGCCGCCGAAGATGACACGCAACGTCGTTACGGTTGCTTCCGAGCCGCCGGACTGGGATCGATCAGCCGTAACGATTGATGCGGCTATTCGCCGCGTCCTGTCGTTCCCGGCGGTCGCGGACAAATCTTTTCTGATCCATATCGGTGATCGCAGTGTTGGCGGGCTCGTCGCACGCGACCAGCTGGTCGGGCCCTGGCAGGTTCCGGTTAGTGATGTCGCGGTAACGAGTGCGAGCTACACGGGTTATACGGGAGAAGCGTTTTCGATGGGCGAGCGAACGCCGGTCGCCGCGCACGCGGGTCCGGCTTCCGCGCGTCTGGCTGTCGCCGAGTCCATTACGAATCTGGCGGCTGCCGACGTCGAGTCGTTGGCGGATATTCGACTGTCGGCCAACTGGATGGCGGCTGCGGGTCATGCGAATGACGACATCACTTTGTTCCGAATGGTCGAAGCCGTTGGAATGGAACTCTGCCCGTCGCTGGGCGTTTCAATCCCGGTCGGGAAGGATTCTTTGTCCATGCGCACGGTCTGGAACGACGAGCAGGGCGAGCATTCGGTTACGGCACCGGTTTCCCTCATCGTGTCGGCTTTCGCACCGGTAACGGACATACGTCGGACGCTGACTCCGGAACTGCGCAAGGATTCGGGTGACACGGTATTGCTGCTGTTCGACCTGTCGGGTGGCGAGCAGCGGCTTGGCGGCTCCGTACTCGCACAAAGCTACGGTACTTTTTGCGGCACGCCGCCGGACCTCGACGATCCGGAGCGACTCAAGCGCTTCTTCGGCGCGCAGCGAGAACTGCGCAACAACGATTTGCTGCTTGCCTGGCACGATCGCTCCGATGGTGGCTTGTTCGTGACGCTCGCCGAGATGGCATTTGCCGCCAGGGCAGGCCTCGAGATTGAAATTCCCGGTACTGTTTCGGATCCGCTCGCGTATCTCTTCGCCGAGGAACCGGGCGTCGTTGCGCAAGTACGTAGTAAGGACCTCGAGACCGTTGCCGAAATCCTCAACAAACACGGAATCGGAGATGCTCCGATCGTCGCGCGCGTTACGGCGAAATCCGACATATCGATCACTCAGCAAGACGAGCGACTTTTCAGTGAGTCGCGCGTGACGCTGCATGGATGGTGGTCGGAACTGACCTTCCGGATGCAGCGACTGCGCGACAATCCAGAGTGTGCGCAGGAAGCTTATGACTCGACCGTCGATGAGAACGATCCGGGTTTAAGTGCCCGGCTCAGCTTCGAGATTCCGGCATTCCCGCCATCCGTTCCCGATCGTCGACCTAAAGTCGCGGTTCTGCGCGAGCAGGGCGTCAACAGCCAGCGCGAGATGGCTGCGGCATTCGACCGCGCGGGCTTCGAGACGCAGGACGTGCATATGTCCGATCTGCTTGGAGGACGGGAGACACTGGCCGGGTTCAACGGTCTGGTTGCTTGCGGCGGGTTCTCCTATGGAGACGTGCTCGGCGCAGGCGAAGGCTGGGCGAAGTCGATTCTGTACAACGCGGCAGTCCGAGCGCAGTTCGCCGAGTTCTTCGAGCGCGACGACGCTTTCATCCTCGGTGTCTGTAACGGCTGCCAGATGCTGGCCGCCCTCAAGGAGCTGATACCGGGGGCAGGCCATTGGCCGCGGTTCGTGCGCAATCGCTCGGACCAGTTCGAGGGCCGGTTATCCCTGGTGAAAATCGAGTCGAATCCATCGGTCCTGTTGCGCGACATGACCGGGTCGCATTTCCCGATCGTGACCTCGCACGGCGAAGGTCGCGCCGAGTTCGCTTCCGAGAGCGATCTTGAGAAATCGCAAGCGGGCCTGACGAGCTTGCGCTATGTCGACAATTGCATTCAGCCGGCTGAGCGTTATCCCGCGAATCCGAACGGCTCGCCCGGCGGAATAGCCGGTCTGACGAACGAAGACGGCCGCGTTACTATCATGATGCCGCACCCGGAACGCGCCTTCAGATCGACACAGATGTCCTGGCATCCCCGGGAATGGGGAGAGAACTCACCGTGGCAGAAGCTCTTCGCTAATGCCCGCGACTGGGTTGGCTAAGCGGATTCGGCGCGCAGTACGCGCGAGCCGATCGTCGTGACCTTGCTGTCCTGCTCATCTGCAAAGAAACGCCGCATCTTCAACGCCGCGCGCAGTTTCGCGGTACGGATGTAGGACTGGTAGACCATATCCTTGATCGTTTCGATAAGCACCGCGGCTTCGCCGGCGTGCAACTCCGGCAGGGCGGCGTCGTTGCCGAACAAGATCGACTCCAGCGTTCGCGCCATCGAATCGTCCAGCTTGCCGATGGCGACAACATCTCTGAACAGGTCGTGCCAGCGCAGCTTGGCGTCGGCACCCACATCCGCCAGGCAGGTCCGGATCGTGCGCCGGCACATCGAAGCGAATGCGTTATAGCAGCCGGCCGAATAGCACTGCAGTGTTTCGCGAAAAATTCTTTCGACGTCGGGTGGCAGATAACTGAACTGAAAGCGCTCTCGACCGCGTTCGACTTCGATGAGATTGGAAGAAAGTTCGATGTGAGATTTCTCGTAAGCTCGTACCGCAACGCGCACGAATCTCGGCTGAGCGCAGGCGGCGCAACGATAGGCAATCCCGACGTGGTGCGGCCGATAAGCGTGCATCGCGTCGAAAGCCGGCGTCGACACCGGCAGCAGCTGCGCGTGGGCGCCGCAGTGCGGGCATTCGCGAGACACGGGCTCGGACTGCTCGAAGCGGTTGTCGGCGTGTATGAAAATGGTCACGTAGTACCCTCAGTTGCGAGTGTAACCCCTTCAGAAGCTTAGTGAAACACCTGGCAGAAATTGGCGCCTCAAGGGGCCGGTCGCGGTATCGATCGAAGGTCGGGCCCACAGAGCTTCGATTTAGCCAATCGCCGGTTAGCGGAGTCCCAAGGGGCCGGT
>JAHEKF010000053.1 GCA_024638465.1 Rhodospirillaceae bacterium
TCCGCGCTCCGCTTAGTAACTTCTCGGAATGAGCTAAGACGGAGTTTCGCCGAGCCGCGACCGGCCCGTCGAGGCTCGGGTCAGCGTTTGGCGTGGCGCATCACACGCTGGCGGCGCTTGACCTGGCGGCGTGTCAGCGTGTTGCGCTTGCCGGCATAGGGATTTTCGCCGGATTTGTATTCGAGCCTCAGCGCCGCACCTTCGAGCTTCAGTGCGCGCCGGAACGCATTCGTCAGGTAACGCTTGTAATGCGCCGGCAGGTGTTCGGCGCGATTGCCGTGAACGACAATAATCGGTGGATGCCGGCCTCCCTGGTGGGCGTAGCGGAGTCGTGATCGACGCCCCGCTACGAGCGGCGGCGGGTGAGCGGTCAACGCGCGCTCGAGAATTTCGTTGAGTCGCGGCGTCGGAAACTCGCGTCCCGACGCTTCATAGGCGGCGAGTGCCGCATCGATGACACCATCGATGCCACTGCCGTGAAGCGCGGACAAATGATTGATTCTCGCGAACGCGACGAACTCGAGCTTCCGGTCGATCTGCGCATCGACCTGGCGTCGCTGGGTTAGCGTCATGTTGTCCCATTTGTTGACGCCGATCGTCAGCGCGCGGCCGCGATCGACGACGAGCCCGATCAGATGCAGGTCCTGGTCGGTAATTCCCTCGCGTGCGTCGATAAGCACTATTACGACGCCGGCGTCTTCGATTGCGCGCAGACTTTGCACGACACTGAATTTCTCGATGGATTCGTTGACGCGTGCGCGGCGCCGGATACCGGCAGTGTCGACAAGAACATATTTCTTGTCGCTACGCTCGCAAGGCACGAACACGCTGTCTCGCGTCGTCCCGGGTTCGGCCGAAGTGACTAGCCGTGCGGTTCCGAGTAGCCGATTGATCAGCGTCGATTTACCGACGTTCGGGCGGCCGACAACCGCGACATGAGGACCATCGGCCGATATAGCGGCATCCGTTTCCGCAGCAAACTCGAACGGCGAGAGAACCTGCGTCATGAGCTCGGAAATTCCGCGCCGATGTAGCGCTGCGATGCTAACGGGAACGCCAAGGCCAACGGCGTGAAACTCTGCGGCCGCGATTTCCGGACTCAAGCCCTCGGATTTGTTCACCGCCACCGTTACCGGCTTGTTTGTCGTTCGTAGCTGGTCCACAACCCGCTCGTCAGCAACGGTCAAACCTTCCTTATAGTCAACGACGAGCACTACGGCATCGGCTTCTTCCAGGGCAATGTGCGTCTGCTCGGCGGCGAGAACCGACAGTTCGTCTGTATCGCTTCCGAGCCCGCCAGTATCGATCACGAGAAACTGCCTGCCTTCGTAGTTACCAAAGCCGTAGCGGCGATCGCGTGTCAATCCGGGAAAATCGGCGACGAGCGCATCACGGGAGCCCGTCAGCTGGTTGAAGAGAGTCGATTTGCCGACGTTCGGCCGACCTACGAGTGCGATTGCAGGCAGCATGACGGCATCTCCCGGATTCAGCCCGCTTCGTCGAGGACGAGCGTGAATGCAGAGAGGGTTCCGTCTTCGGACTGAGCGTATACATTCCCGCCGACGACGAGCGGGGCCGAAGCGATTCGCTGCGAGCCGGCACGATCGCGCGCCAGAAAGCTGCCGTCGTCAGGACTCAGAAAATGGAGATAGCCTTCGAGATCGCCAACGACGACGGTATTTGCGTAGCGGGTCGGTGCCGTGAGATCGCGAAGCCTGAGTTCACCCTGCGTCCAGCGTCGCGTACCGCCGGCACGGTCCAGCGCAACGATTTCACTGAGATCGTTCGTGACGTAGACGTTGTTAAAGTCGGCCCCCAGGCCGGCGAAGCTAGAAATCTCCTGTTGCCAAAGGACGAGCCCGGTCTCGATGGCAATGCCGACGGCCCGCCCGAGTCCGACTGCGTAGACGTCGTTACCGACGACCTGCAATCCTGCACTGATATCAACGAGGCGCTCGAGTTCAGTACGGCCGGTCGGGATGGCGAGCGCGATCTCCCAGAGCGGCTCGCCGCTATTGACGTCGTAAGCGCCGAGTCGCCCGTTGTCGAAACCCGTCACTACGACAGCACCAGCGATATACGGTGCGGTATTTCCGCGCGTCGTCAGCGCGGGAACCGACTGCTGGACCGACCAGAGTTCGCGGCCGTCATTGGCAGAAAAGCCGCGAAGTCGTTCGTCGACACTTCGAACGACAACGACATCGCTGCCTATTGCCGGCGGAGCGAGAACTTCGCTGCCGATCGGCCGACGCCAGATCTCGTTACCGGTATCGGCATCCAACAGCAGCAACTCACCGTCGGCGGTTCCGAATGCCAGCAGATCGTCGTCGTAACCAGGGCCAGCCGTCAGAGGAAGTTCGGTATCGACAGCCCAGATGCGATCGCCTTCTCGAGCGTCATGTGCGGAGACCCGCCCGTCGAAGCTTCCAGCAAAAACTCTCGCGCCGTCAGTCGCAGGCGCCAACCCGAGACGCAATCGTTCCGAATCGCCGCCGATCCGTGCGCTCCAGATGCGCTCGACCTCGAGGACTTGCTCGAACTCGACCAGCTCGGCCGGCGGCTCGATAGGATCGTCATCGTCACCGCCGAACATCGCGCAACCTGAGCCCGCCGAGCCCAGAATCAGCGTGCCCATGACGAGCCAGGATCTCATCCCCCGTCGCCCTCGGGAGATTCGTCTGCGGGATCTTCGACCCCTTGTTGCAATTCGATCGCGACATCGCTTCCGGTCGGGGCAAGATCATCAATCTTCATCTGTATCAGACTACGATCGACTAACTCCACCTGATCGCTGTTTAGCGCCGCAAGATAAGCGATTCGCGCGTTGTCCGTGTCGCCCTGCGCAAAATAGATGTCACCACGAATCTCACTGAAGCGGGCTGCGAAGTTGCCAGGTTCTACGGCGTCGAGCACCTCCAATGCTTCATCGTAACGACCGGACGAAACCATCAATCGAGCGATCCGCGTGCGCGCGACCATCGCAAGATACTCGTCATCAGTGTTCTCGAGCGTGTACTCGAGCGACTCGATGGCCTGTCGCGGGCTGCCATTCTGCAGATACATAATGGCCATCAGGAGTCCTGCCTGATCCGTGTAGGGGCTGGACGGATATTCTTCACGAAGCTGCTCCAGCAGCGCCAGGGATTCCGCATCCGCATCGTCATTGATCGAGAGGCGCAGATCTTCGTAGAGGTTACCCGCAGCCTCCGACTGTGCGGCACGATATTCGTCGTACTGGAATTTGCCGTACAGCATTGCCGCGCCGAGCACGACACCGCCGAGCAGGTACCAACCGTACTCCTGCCACCAGGCACGGATCTTTTCGAGCTGCTCTTTTTCTGAAAGTAAATCGTCCACGAAAGCCTCCCGGCTCTAGTCGCACCGCTGTATTTTACGCTTAACCTTCGCCACCGCGGAGCAGGCGCGGGCCGAGCTCGTCCAGGCGAATGGACTCCTGAGCCGATCTGTCCCGCAAAGGCTTGAGGCTGACCTCGCCCGCCTCCAGTTCGTCGTCCCCGAGAATCAGGGCAAACCTTGCACCGCTTCTGTCGGCACGCTTGAGCTGTGCCTTCATGCCGCCGCCCGAGCAGTCGAATGTCATCCGCAGTCCGGGGACTTCGTCTCTGAGTCGCTCCGCGATCGAAAATCCCTCGCGCCGAGCTTTGTCGCCCGCCAGAACGAAATACGCAGTCGGCGGCTCCCCGGCAGGCTCAACGCCCTCTTCGCCCATCAGCTCGACAACGCGCTCGATGCCCAGCGCCCAGCCGACCGCAGGAGTCTCCCGACCTCCGAGCTGCGATACAAGCCCGTCGTAACGCCCGCCGGAACAGATCGCGCTTTGCGCGCCCAGCCGATCCGTTATCCACTCGAAAACGGTTCGCGAATAATAGTCCAGTCCACGAACGAGTCTTGGATTCAGCACATAGCTCAGACCCACATCGTCCAGTAGATGCCGCAACCGGTCGAAATGGTCGCGAGATTCATCGTCGAGATAGTCGCCGAGCTCGGGAGCATTCGCTATCAGATCGGCGAGCTCCGGATTCTTGCTGTCGAGAATACGCAGCGGGTTACTGTCGAGACGCCGCAGACTATCGGCATCAAGCTTGTCTCGCGCAGCTCCGAAATACTCGATCAGCGCGTCTCGATAGCCCGCCCTTGCCGCAGCGGTCCCCAGCGAGTTGATCTCCAGTGTCGGACTTTCGAGCCCGAGTGCGCGCCATAGACGCGCCGATACAACGATGAGCTCGGCGTCGATCTCGGGCCCAACGAAACCGACGGCCTCCAGGCTCAGCTGGTGAAACTGGCGGTATCGGGCTTTTTGCGGTTTCTCGTGGCGAAACATCGGACCGCTACACCACAGCTTCTGCTGCTGGTTGTGAAAAAGTCCGTGACTCAGGCCGGCCCTGACAATTCCGGCTGTCGCCTCGGGTCGCAGCGTCAGGCTGTCACCGTTACGATCCTCGAACGTGTACATTTCTTTCTCGACGATATCGGTGCCTTCACCGATCGAGCGGCGAAACAGCTCCGTCTTTTCGACAACCGGTATTCGTATCTGCTGGTACCCGTAGGCGTCGAATACGGTCGCGGCGGCCGCCTCGACCGCAGCCCAGCCGCTGCTTTGCTCAGGCAGGATGTCGTTCATGCCGCGAACGGGCTGAATGAGACCGGCCACCGGATTAGTCGCCGGATTCGAGGATCACGAAACGCGCCAGATTGCCCTGGCGGTTCTGATCGGGGATGGCAAACGGTGTGTCGTTGACGATCAGCTCAACGCCATTGGCATTACCAAGAAAGAAAGACAGGGGTGGTGTGGCCGAGAATCTGGTCGTGGCGCCAGCGCTACCCAGGCCGTAGAAAAGCCGCTCGCCGCCGGCATCGATAATCTCGGTCCAGCAGTCTTCCTGGAACACGATCTCGACCTGCAGTGTCGGCACCTCGATATCTTCGGCAACTTCGACGGATGCTGGCTCTGCCGCTTCAGCCGGTTCCACTTCCGCGTCAACGGCATCCAGAGGAACTTCCGCGACGATTTCGGGCGAACTGATCGGTGGCTGCGCCGCCGGCTCCGCCACCGGCTCGGGTTCCGGCACCGGCTCGGGCTCGGGCTCGGGCTCGGCGCTCGCCATCGGATCGATATCCGTCACGGGATCATCGGGTGCGCTGAACTGCCAGATCGCGACCGCAACCAGAAGGAAAACGATCACCGAACCCGCGATCAGCAGGCGCGCCTGGGTCTGGTCCGAACCGAGTTCAAGCGTGTTCGAGTGTAGTGTCGGCACGTCCTGTGCACCGACCTGTCGATAGTACTGAGTCAGTATTTCCTTGTCGTCGAGCTCGACGCGGACAGCGTATTGCCTGAGGTAGCCTTTCGTGAAAACCGGCGCAGCCAACGAAGCAAAGTCGTCGTTTTCGAGTGCTTCGAGGAACTGCGGTTCGATCCTGAGATCTGCCGATACCTGGTCGAGCGTCAGGTCTAGCGCTTCGCGCGCCTCCCTGAGCGTCTTTCCTACCGATGAGTCTTCCCGCGGATCGTTCTCCTCATCGCTGTTTTTCCGATCATCGCGGCGCATTTTGCTCTAGCTCGAAGAGTTGGCTCGCCTGGACGGACTCGGGATAATTCCGCCGGAGTTCGCTCGCACATTCCTGTGCCCGCGTCGCACTCTGCAGTTCGTTCTCGATCTGGAAACAGAGCCAATAAAGCTCGGGGCTCGCTGCCGTCGTATCCAGCGAACGCTGCAGGAAAGCTCTGGCCTGGAGGAAGTTGCCGCTCTGGAAAGCGAGGTTCGTCATGTGAAATAGTGCGTCGGAATAAGCGCCGTTGCGGGTAAGCGCATCGCGAAAATAGGCTTCGGCCGTTTCGAAATCGCCAGCGGCTCGCGCGCAGACGCCGGCATTCGTCAGCGCCGCCTCGGGCGTCAGATAGCGCGGGTTCTCCGCGGCACTTCTGAAGTAAGGCTCTGCGTCTTCCCAACGTTCCTGACGGCAGAGAAAAACCGCGTAACTGTTCGCGGCACCCGGATTCTCCGGCTCCAGCTGGGTCGCACGCCGATAATGCTCTTCTGCCTCATCTATCTCACCCAGCTGGTCATGCGCTACCGCGATCGAGCTGTGAGCATCGGCCAGATCCGAATCGAACTCGAGCGCTCTCTCGAGGATATCGATCGCGAGATCCGGTCGTCCCTGGCGCAGATAACCGATGCCGAGATTGAGATTCGCAATCGCCGCGTTTTCTTCGCTCTGCGGAGCAATAGAGGAGGTCGTCGAGCTGACGCAGCCCTGACAGATCAGGCAGATCGTGGCGATAGCCGCAAACTTCTTCATAGGCGAACGGACCTGAACGTTTTATCTCCGAGCCGTACGCGGGTTCGATCGCGAACCTGACCGGCCAATTGACCGCAGGCAGCAGCGATATCGTCTCCGCGGGTACGGCGTATTGTAGCGACAATACCTGAAGACCTCAGTCGCTCACAGAAGTCAGTGATCACGCTAGCCGTGGAGCACTCGTATCGGGCACCCGGGAAGGGATTGAATGGAATCAGATTCACCTTCGCGGGTCGATCGCGCAGCAGCTTTATCAGCTGCCGGGCATGCTCAGGCGAGTCATTAACATCGCGAAGCATGACGTACTCGAACGTAACCTGACGTGACGCAAGCTGCTCCGCATAACACCAGCAGGCGTCGAGCAGCTCCTTTATGGGATGGCGCTTGTTAATGGGAACGAGCTCGTCGCGCAGGGAGTCGTTCGGCGCGTGCAACGAGACGGCCAGTGCGACGTTGCAATCTTCACCGAGTCGAGTCAGCTGAGGTACGAGTCCCGCCGTACTGATCGTTACGCGTCGGCGGGAAAGCCCGAACGCGTGATCATCGACCAGCAATTTGGCGACCGGAACGACATTTCGGTAGTTAGCGAGCGGCTCGCCCATCCCCATGAACACGATGTTGCTCAGGGCGACGTCGGGACCCATGTCACGCTTGACGATCATTACCTGCCCCAGAATCTCGGCCGCACTCAGATTGCGGTTGAAGCCTTGCTGACCCGTCGCGCAGAATGAACAGTCGAGCACGCAGCCGGCCTGCGACGAAATACAGAGCGTGTTCCGATTAGGCTCAGGTATAAACACACTTTCAACGGCCTGCCCGGAACCGACATCCAGCAGCCACTTTCGCGTACCGTCCGAAGATTCTTCCTTGCGGATGACACGAGGCAAATCGAGCGTCGCGACGAGATCGAGCTGCCGGCGCACGCGCAGGCTGATATCCGTCATGTCCTGGAACTTCACAACCCCGCGACGATAAAGCCAGCCCATGATCTGCCGGGCTCTATACGATTTTTCTCCGAGCCCCTCGAAGAACTCGGCGAGCGCTTGCTGCTCCAGCCCGATCAAATTGAGTTTCGAGGGCGCAGCGGAGGCGTTTAGCGTGTTCGCGGGCAAATCTCCGCCCCAGCGAAGAAGAACGCGATTTCGGCCGCGGCCGTTTCCGGCGCATCGGAACCGTGCACGACGTTTTCTTCGATTGAAGTCGCGAAATCCGCGCGAATAGTGCCCGGGTCGGCTTCGCTCGGATTGGTCGCACCCATGATCTCGCGATTCTTCGCGATGGCAGCTTCGCCCTGAAGTACCTGAATGACCACCGGTCCGGATGTCATGTACTCGACCAGATCGGCGTAGAACGGCCGCTCCTTGTGAACACCGTAAAACTGCTGCGCCTGGCTTTTACTCAAGTGCATCATCTTCGCTGCGACGATCTCGAGCCCGGCCGCCTCAAATCGACGGTACACCTCACCGATCAGATTTTTCTGCACGCCATCCGGTTTTACGATTGATAGAGTTCTTTCCTGAGCCATTAATCACCTTCTGTCGAATTGTCGGCTATACGCTGAAACTTTCACCGCAGCCGCACTCACCTTTCACGTTCGGGTTGCGAAACTTGAACGCCTCGTTAATTCCCTGCTTGACGAAATCCACTTCTGTTCCGTCGATAAGTTCGAGACTCTCGCTGCTCACGACGACCTTGACCCCGCCCTCGTCGAAGACGATGTCGTCTGCATCGATCGAGTCCGCATAATCAATGATGTAGGCATAGCCCGAACAGCCGGTCTTGCGTACGCCCACGCGCAGACCGACGCCGCTCCCACGTTTCTCGAGATAGCTCTTTACGCGCTCAACGGCGCTCGGTGTTAGCGATATCGACATAGTCAGCTTCCATTCCGGCTTTCAGCCTGATCCTGCAGCGCGTCCCAGCAAGCCCGAAGCGCGTCCTCGAGCACCAGCAGCTTGCCCAGTTTCTCGACCGGGGCATCGAGCTTCCGGCGAAGCTCATGCATGTCGAGATCGGCAATCGCGGCAACGTCTCGTCCTTCGAGTCCATCAGCCACCCACGCCGCCGCGGCAATCGAATGCGGACATCCGAAAGCCCGAAACCTGACGGCACGGATGACGGTACCGGCGACCGAGATCTGAAACCGGAACCAGACGTTGAGCGTTCGGTCCTCGGCCTCACCGGCAACCACTTGCGGAGTTCCCTCGGCGAACTCGCCGGCTCGCGCTGGCGAGCGAAACCGCTCCTGAACCTCCAAGCTGTAATCCATAGAGAACGGGGTATTTTAGCTTAATTACCGGCGCCGGATCAGTTTCCGGCCCAGGCGGGCGCACCCGCAGCGATCTCGCGTAATCTGCCAACCTCGGCGGTCACCCGCCGGATGGTCTCGTCGATCTGCTCGATCGTGGTAAAGCGACCGACGCTGAAACGCTGCGAACTCGCCGCAAGTGCGTTACTCAGACCCAGCGCGCTCAGCACATGCGACGCTTCGGGCGTAGCCGCATCGCAGGCAGCACCCGCGGATACCGCGATTTCACCGATCCCGAGGCGCAGGCTATCGCCATCGACGCCGGGGAAGGCGACGTTCAGGACATGCGGCGAAGATTGCGTCGGATGGCCGTTCAGACGGACGTTATCGAGCTGGCTCAGGCCGTTCCAGAGCCGATCGCGCAGCTCCCTGAGTTCGGCGCCCTCGCGATCGGGATCCGCCAGTTCGTAGGCTTCGCCCATCCCCGCGATCTGATGGGTTGCGAGCGTTCCAGGACGAACTCCACCGTCCCACTCGCCGCCATGGATCACCGGCGCAAGCCTGGTGCCGGGTTTGACGTAAAGCGCACCGATTCCTTTCGGGCCGTAGATCTTGTGCGCGGTGAGCGCGACGAGATCCGCGCCCCATGCGTCTATCGGTACGGGAACCTTGCCAACGCTCTGCGCAGCGTCGACATGAAGCAACGCGCCGCTGGCCCGGCAACGTTCAGCGATCTCGCCGATATCCTGGATCACGCCGGTCTCGTTGTTGACATGCATGATCGAAACCAGCGCCGTCTGGTCGGTGATGGCATCGTCCACTTGCTGCGGTGAGACGATTCCCTGCGTGTCGCAGCGGAGATAAGTGACCTCGATACCGCGACGCTCCATCGCAGCCGCAGTATCGAGTACGGCTTTATGCTCGGTGATGGAAGTGACGAAGTGCCGGCCACGGGCCGAATCTGCGTTCAGGGCACCCTGTATCGCCAGATTATTCGACTCGGTCGCTCCAGACGTGAACGCAATCGTTTCCGGCGCTACACCGACCCTCCGAGCGATCTGCTCGCGCGCTTTCTCGACGCGAAATCTGGCCTGCCTGCCTCCCGAATGCGGAGACGATGGATTCTCGAAGTCGCCGCCCGGCTCGAGGCATTCGCGCATGACGGCGGCTACACGCGGGTCGACGGGGGTCGTCGCAGCGTAGTCGAGATAGATCGGCTTCGATGTCATTCCTTGTCCTGTTGACTACCGATCACCCGCGGATCCAGCGCTTTCAGCATGCCGCGCAGGATATTGATCTCGGTCTGATCGAGTCGCGAGCGATGAAAAATCCGCCGCAGGCGCAGCTTCAACAGCTTCGGATGATCCTCGTTGATAAATCCTGCAGCGGTCAGAACAGACTCCATGTGCTCATGGAAACCGTTAAGCTCATCGGCCGTCGCGAGCGGAGCGTCGCGCGTTTCGGCTCCGTCATGCGATAGGCCGTCACCTCCGGGTTGCGCCATGCGTAGCTCGTAACAAAGTACCTGCACGGCCATCGCGAGATTCAGCGACGAGTATTCAGGATTCGCCGGAATTTGCACGAGTTGATGGCAACGCGCCATGTCCTCATTCGTCAGTCCGGACTGCTCGGGGCCGAAGACCAGCGCCACGTTCCCCTGCGCCAACTGCGCTTTCACAGTTTCTGCGTAAACTCGCGGACCTATCGTCGGCCATGCCAGGCTACGCGATCTCGCGCTGGCGCCCACGACGAAAGCGCAATCGGCTATTGCATCGTTCAGCGACTCGACGATTCGCGCTTGTCTCAGGAGCGCGTCTGCGCCGGACGCGCGAGCCGTGGCTTCAGCACTCGGAAAGTCTTTAGGCGCAACGAGCACCAACTGGTCGAAACCCATCGTCTTCATCGCACGCGCGCTCGCACCGATGTTACCGGGATGCGAGGGCTCGACCAGTACGATCCGAACGGCAAAACTCATGACTGATGCACTCAATTCAAGGATTATTTGTGCCAAACAGGCGAGTATTCTACCCTTCCGCCGCAGGCTCTCCCGCTAGTGTCTTTCACCTCAACCGCCAGAAGCCAACATGCACGGTATGGTCAACATCGCAGTGCGAGCCGCCAGGAAGGCGGGCGAGATCATGATTCGCCACCTCAATCGCCTCGAATCACTCGAGGTCACGGAAAAGAACAGAAACGAATACGTCACTGAAATCGATCGCATGGCCGAGGACGTCATCGTCGAGGTGATCAAGGACCACTACCCGGAACATGCAATTCTCGGCGAGGAACGCGGCCAGCAGGGCGAGCATGAGTTTCAGTGGATCATCGACCCGTTGGACGGAACAACGAATTTCATCCACGGATTTCCGGTGTTCTCGGTGTCGATCGCCGTCATGCACAACGATCAACTCGAACACGGGGTTGTCTACGACCCGCTTCGCCAGGAAATCTTTTCCGCAAGCCGCGGCCAGGGCGCGCAACTCGACGGCCGCAAGATCCGGGCAAGCCGTCGGCCCAGCATGCAACATTCACTGATTGCCACCGGGTTTCCGTATCGCGCGAACAAGCAATACCTCGATCAATACCTGGAGATGCTGAGAGCCATCATCTCGGTCTCGGCCGGTATCCGGCGACCGGGATCGGCCGCGCTCGATCTCTGCTATGTCGCCGCCGGGCGAGTCGATGGCTTCTGGGAAATCGGACTCAATATCTGGGACATTGCAGCGGGCGCGCTCATCATTAAGGAAGCGGGCGGCCGTATCAGCGATTTTCACGGCGGCGACGGTTATTTGCAGAGCGGCAACGTCGTCGCAGGCAACCCCAAGATCTACGCGGCGCTGTCGAAGCTGCTCGCCCCCCATACCAAAGACCTGTAACGGCGACCTCGGCCGCGGTTAAGGCAGGTCGTCGATTTCCTCGCGTTTCTGCGGAATCAGGTCGACGGGCGAGACATCGAGCGCCAGCGCAGACGCGCTTGCGATATAAATCGATGAGTACGTACCGACGATCACTCCAACTATCAGCGCCAGAGCGAAGTTGGACACGGCTTCGCCACCCAGAAAATAGAGCGATGTAAGGACGAGCAAGGTCGTCATACTCGTAATCATCGTGCGGCCGAGCATCTGGTTAATAGAGGCATTGATGATCGATTCGGCACTGTCGCGGCGCATGAGACGAAAATTCTCGCGAATACGGTCGAACACGACGATCGTGTCGTTCAGCGAGTAACCGATCGTGGCCAGTACGGCCGCCAACACGGTCAAATCGAAACCGAAACCGAAGATAGAGAAGAACCCGACCACAACGATGACATCGTGTACCAATGCCGAGATTGTTCCTGCCGCGAACTTCCAGCGGAACCTCAGCATGACGTAAATGAAGATCAGAATCAGCGCGATCAACATCGCAAGACCGCCCTGCTCGGTTAAGTCCTCACCGACCTGCTGGCCGACGAATTCGATTCGCCGTAACTCGACTGAGGAATCGCGAGCTGCCAATACGTCGAGCAAGCTGTCACGAATCACACCGGCATCCTGCTCTTCCTGTGGCGGAAGCCGGACAAGCACGTCGGAAGTCGTACCGAAATTCTGGACCAGCGGCGTGCCGAAGCCTTCCGCGGCGAGCGACTCGCGAATCTCCGTCAGGTTCGCGGGGCCGTCGTAGCCAACTTCCAGCAGCAGACCGCCCGTGAAATCGATACCGAAGTTCATCCCGCGGATCAATATCGAGGCAAGGGCGACCACGAGGATTACGGCCGAGACCGAAACCGCAATCTTGCGGCCCGCCATAAAATCGATCTCGGGAGTCTTGCTAAGCAGTGCCATGCTGTACGCGACCACCGATAGCCAGGCGCGGCGTCTGCCGATACCCGTAGATGAGATTGATGACCGCACGCGTCCCGAGAATCGAGGTAAACATCGACGTCATGATCCCGAGAGCAAGGGTGATCGCGAAGCCTTTGATCGGACCCGTGCCGAAGGAAAAAAGAACGATCGCCGCGATCAAGGTCGTGACGTTCGCGTCGGCGATGGTCGAAAACGCTTTCTCGTAGCCTGCGCGAATACTGGCTTGCGGCGAATTGCCGTTACGCAATTCTTCGCGAATACGCTCGAATATAAGGACGTTGGCATCAACAGCCATACCGACCGTCAGGACGATACCGGCGATTCCGGGAAGGGTTAGCGACGCCTGCAGCATCGATAGCAGCGCGATGATGAGAACGAGGTTTGCAAACAGCGCTAGGTCCGCTACCAGGCCGAAGACGCGGTAGTAAAGCGCCATGAAAATAACGACGAGCACGAAACCGAATATTACCGCTGCGCGGCCTTTCTCAATGTTGTCCTGACCGAGACTCGGGCCGATCGTACGTTCCTCGACTTTGATAATCGGCGTCGCGAGGGCTCCGGCCCGAAGTAACAGCGCTAGATCCTGACCTTCGAACGGCGTCAACCCGGTAATCTCGAAACTGCTGGAAAAGACGCCGCGAATCGTGGCGACGCTGATCACCGTCTCTTCGCGGACACTCGTTATGATCTCCTCGCCGTTGCGAACCTCTATTGTGGGCGTATCCTCGATAAAGAGTATGCCCATCGGCCGATTGAGGTTAGCCTGCGTGGTTTCGAGCATGCGCGCCGCGCCCTGCGAATTGAGACGGACGTTGACGGCCGGCACACCTTGCGAGTAGACGAAGGTGGCATCGGTCAGCTGATCGCCCGTCACGATAATGTCGCGAGCCATGAGTACTGGCGAACCGTTTCTCTGCTCGCGCAGTATCGAGTTCAGTGGTGGCCGGCCGCTCTCCTGGGCCTCGTACGCAGCAACGCTTTGGTCCGTGACCAAACGAAACTCCACCGTCGCCGTCGCGCCGAGAATACGTTCCGCCTGGGCAGGATCCTGAACGCCGGGTAATTGCACCAGAATGCGGTCGAGCCCCTGACGCTGCACAATCGGCTCCGCAACACCGAGCTCGTTGACCCGGTTACGCAACGTGATCGTATTTTGCTGAATCGCAAAATTCTGGCGTTCAGTGATTTGAATCGGCGACAACTCGACTCTGTACCCCGGCTCACCGCTGAGTGAACCCGAAGTGATCGTCAACAGCGGGTCGAGTCGCCTGATGATCTGATTGACGTCATCGAGACGATCGGCGTCGAGAACCGGGATATCGATAATGTCACCGGCAAGCGAGATGCGATTGCGAATTCCCGCCTCTCTAAGGTCAGTGCGCAGCGTATTCAAGTGGCTTTCGAGCAGCTGCTGAATCGCCGTATCGAGATCGACCTGATAAAGAAAATGCACACCGCCGCGCAGATCCAGCCCCAGGCTCATAGGCTGCAGTCCCACCGCTCGCAACAACGGCGGCGTTCTGGGTGCGAGTGTCAGCGCAACAATATGGTTCGGTAAGATCTCGCCGAGTGACTCACTGGCGCGCAACTGATTGGCAACATCGGGAAAACGCACGAGCGTTGCCGCTTCGTCGAGTTCGGCCGCTATAAATTCGATCTCCCCGTCCTCGAGCGCCAATCGAATCTCGGAAACGGCGATCTCCGTCATCGGCGAGCCGTCCTCTCGCGTGATATGCAGCGCGGGGTCGTCGCCGAACAGATTGGGCAATGCCAACACGAAGCCGGCGACGATAACGGCGGCGATACTCAGATTTTTCCACAGTGGGTAACGATTCATGACCGGATACCGCGTTACGCGCTCTTGATCGTGCCCTTGGGCATTAAAGTTGCGATGGTGTTCTTTTGCACGCGAAGCTTGACGTTGTCGGCCACTTCGAGGGTGACCCAGAGATCACCGACTTCAACGACCTTGCCGAGCACACCGCCCCCGGTCACGACCTCCTGATCTTTCTCGAGCGCCGCGACCATCTCGCGATGCTCTTTCTGCCGCTTGTTCTGCGGGCGAATCAGCAGGAAATAGAACAGCACGACAATGATCAGTAACGGCGCCATGCTGCCGAAGAGACTCGGTTGCGCGCCACCCTGTGCCCACGCTGTTTCGATGAAAAAGTCCATAGTTCGGAGCTCGTCTCGCGAGCCGTGCGTTACAAAGCTAACTATTATGGCATAGCTTCAGCTCGATTCGGCGTCCCGGCGATCAGGCGTCGGCGCCCTCCAGGCGCGCCAGGCGCTCGGCAACGAGCTTCTCGAAACGCCCTTCGGCAATGGCCAGGCGCAGGTCCGCCATGAGGGTCTGATAGAAATGAATATTGTGCAGCGTCGCCAGGCGGGCACCGAGGATCTCGTTGCAGCGATGCAGATGGCTCAGGTAGGCACGGCTATAGCTCCGGCAGGTACTGCAAGCACAATCGGGATCCAGCGCGGCTGTGTCGGAACGGTAGCGGCTATTGCGGAGATTGACGCGGCCCTCGCTCGTGAACAGCTGTCCGTTGCGGGCATGCCGGGTCGGCATCACGCAATCGAACATATCCATGCCGAGCGCCACTGAGCGCATTAGATCCGCGGGCGTTCCGACGCCCATCAGATAACGGGGACGATCCGCCGGAAGTCCCGGCTCGAGCTCCGAGAGGACCTGCGTCCTTTCATCTTCAGTCTCGCCAACCGCGAGCCCACCGACGGCGTATCCATCGAACCCGATCTCCGTTAAACCGGCCAACGACTCAGCGCGGAGATCCGGATAGACGCTGCCCTGTACTATCCCGAACAGCGCCGCGTCGCTGTTCGCTCCGGCTTTGAGTTCGTCGAAACGTTTGCGGCTGCGAAGGCCCCAACGCAGCGACAACTGCATCGAGCGACGCGCTGCGTCGATGTCGACCGGGTAAGGCGTACACTCATCGAACACCATGACGACATCCGCATCGAGCGCGTGTTGAACTTCTATCGACAACTCCGGCGTGAGGTCAACGAGATCGCCATTGATCGGCGAGCGAAACGAGACGCCGCTTTCGCTCACTTCGCGAAGCGACTCCAGGCTGAACACCTGGAATCCCCCTGAATCAGTCAGGATCGGCCCGCTCCAGTTCATGAATCCATGCAGCCCGCCGTGAGCAGCGATAATCCCGGTGCCCGGGCGCAGCATCAGATGAAACGTGTTGCCGAGGATGATCTGGCTGCCGGTAGCGACAAGTTCTTCCGGCGTCATCGCCTTGACGCTGCCGTAGGTTCCGACGGGCATGAATGCCGGCGTGTCGACCAAACCACGCGCAAAAGTCAATCTGCCGCGCCGTGCAGCGCCGTCCGTCTCGAGGAGATCGAACTTCATTGAGATTCACGCATCCTCGTCACGAACATCGCGTCACCGTAGCTGAAAAACCGATACCGTTGCATCACGGCGTGGCGATAGGCGGCAAACACGGCTTCTTGTCCCGCGAACGCGGCGACAAGCATGAGCAGCGACGATTCGGGGAGGTGGAAATTCGTGATCATGGCGTCAACGACGTGAAAACGAAATCCCGGATAGATAAAGAGTTCGGTTTCCGCATCGAACGGGGCGACCTCACCGCCCAGTGCAGCGCTTTCGATCGCTCGCACTGTCGTCGTCCCCACCGCGACAATGCGCCCTCCCGAGGCCTTCGTCTCGCGAATCCGATCGCACACCGTTTCGGTGACGACGGCGCGTTCAGCGTGCAGCCGATGGTCCTCTATGCGATCGACCCGAACCGGCGAGAACGTGCCGGCACCGACGTGCAGCGTTAAGAATTCGTGCCCGACCCCCCGCAATTCGAGTTCAGCCAGGAGATCCTGATCGAAGTGCAACCCCGCTGTCGGTGCCGCGACCGCTCCCGCGTCCGCAGCATAGACGGTCTGGTAGCGATCCCGATCCTCGTCCGCCGGCGATCTCTCTATATACGGGGGTAATGGGATCTCTCCGGCCGTTTCGAGATGAGGCGCTACCGGCCGATCGAAGCTCAGCCTGAAGAACTCGCCTTCCCGGCCCTCCACCACTACGCGCGCTCCGCCTAACTCGAGTTCGCTACCGGGCTTGGGAGACTTGCTGGCCCTGATTTGCGCAAGCGCCGTCGTATCCCCCGTAACTCGCTCGATCAACGCCTCTACCTGCCCGCCACTCGATTTTCTCCCGCGAAGGCGGGCCGGCATGACGCGCGTGTCGTTGAGAATCAGCAGATCTCCGGGTTGCAGCAGGCGTGGTAGATCGGAAAACAACTGGTCGCTGATTTCGCCGGTCGCTCCGTCCAGTGCGAGCAGCCGGCTCGCCGTCCGCCTGGCGAGCGGCTGCTGTGCGATCAACTCGCGCGGCAGATCGTAGTTAAAGGCACGGCGCTCCATGGAGGCGGGATTCTAGCGCCACAGGCTCGCCCGACATAAAAAAAGGCCGGCCCCATGGGCCGGCCAATGATCCGTAGGGGGGTGACTACGGAGCGTTACTCTCTATCCTCTGCGGCCGCCGGCAGCTATCTCGAGCTCCAACGTCTGACGCCTCTGATCTCTCATGATCGTCAGCTGCAGCGTTTCACCCGCTTCGAAACTGCCGAGAATTCTCATCGCATGCTCCCTGCTCGTCGGCGTTCGTCCGCCGATCTCGAGAATGACGTCGCCATCCATGAGTTCTAACCCATCGTCGGCCGGAGCTCTAACGACCAAAATGCCCTCTTCCGTACCGAAATATTCTCCAAGTGTCGGCGTTAATTCGACGAGCTCCATATCCGCCCAGCGACCGAGCATCCCGATCGGAGACCGAAACATCATCGTGGGCGGCATATTCGCCGTCATATCGCCACGCATATACGGGGCTACCGGGCTCGCGAAAGCACTGCCCGCGAAGTACTGCGCATCGAACGAATGCGCTGCAACCTCGATCTGCTGCTCCTCTCCGTCGCGCAAAATGGTCAGCTCAACGTTCTCTCCGGGTTCGACCCGGGCCATAAAGCCAACCAGGAGCTCGCTCGGCGTTGTCGCATCGTTGCCGGTCAAATCGGCGTCTTCGATCGCTGTGATGATGTCACCGGTTTCGATCCCGCTCGCGTCGGCCGGACCGCCCGGACTCACCCCAGCGACGAGCACGCCATTGTCGTCATCGGTAATGTTGATGCCGAGCATCGCGCGTCGTCCCGCGCGATCGAAGTTTCGCAGCATGATCTCACTACCGTAGGGTGCGTTGGCTTGTGCCG
Organism: Rhodospirillaceae bacterium; assembly: GCA_024638465.1. Lineage (GTDB taxonomy): Bacteria > Pseudomonadota > Gammaproteobacteria > Steroidobacterales > Rariloculaceae > SMWC01. Next base: position 17,664 of record JAHEKF010000053.1, read on the forward strand.
AAAGACGCGCGACCTCACGAGCAGCGCGCTCGAGATTTTCGCGCGCTTCCTGAAGTGCGCGATTGGCGTCGACCAGTTCGGCGTTGCCTTGCGCAACCGCCACGCCCGACAGGGAACCGGCGAGCACGACAGCGCTGGCAAAAAGGACTGCAATCTTCATTTGTCTGTCTCCAAATACATGTCGCTCTGTATCCAAGTGATGCGCCAGCCCTGGTTAGCGTTGCGCCTGCCCGTAACGAAGCGCAACCAGAGCATTCAGAACATTGACGCGATGCTGCACCAGGGAATACCGCTCCTGCGCGGTCAGACCGAACAGATTGGCATACATGAGCTGATAGTCGACGGCAGCAATCTCGTTTTCGAACGCAGCGATCTGGCTGACTGTACCGGCGCGCATGACGCCGGACTGATTAGGAAACCCTTTGAGCGCGCGTTCCAGTCGCGCCGACTCTGATACGAGCGACGCATAGGACAGGGTTCCGCGAATTTCCTCGACGGCATTGCTCGGGGCGGACTCGGCCACGATAGTGGCGGGACCCGATGCCAGGGGATCGACTGCGTCGGGCTGCCTGCCTACGAGCACGATCGCGATCGCCGCCACGCTTGCTGCTATCGCCGCACGCAGCGGCCACTGCCAGAGCGGTTGCGGTTTTACCGGCGCGATGCCATCGACCGAGCTGAGAACGCGCTCCCAGACACCGTCGGGAGGCGCGAATTCCGGGAGCTCGTTCAGATCGCGTTGCACACGCCGCAATCGTTCGAGTTCTCCACGCGCGCGCGCGTCAGCGTCGACATACGCGACCGCTTCGGCGTCCACGAGCTCGCCGTCCCTGATCTTCAGCAGGTTTTCAGTACTGGGGTACATATCTCTGATCCATCCGTTGCGGGCTCACTGCCCAGGTAATCTCGCAACTTCTCGTGCGCCCGCGCGAGTTGCGACTTGGAAAAACTCGTCGTCCTTCCCATGAGGTGGCCGATTTCCTTGTGGGTATAGCCTTCGACATCGTGCAGCCAGACAACCGCACGTGCCGTCGGAGAAATTGTTTCCAGTGCCGATTCGAGCGCGATCTGGCGCTCGGCCAGCTCGCCAGCGCCGGAACAGGGCGTCTCCGGCACGTCGATATCCGCGCGCTTGGACGTCCAGCTCGAGCGCAGAAACATCAGGCATTTGTTGACCGCGATCCGACGGATCCAGAAACCGATGCCCGCCTCGCCACGAAAAGATTCGATCTTGCGGATCACTTCGATGAACGTCTCCTGCAACACATCCTCTGCCAGCGCCGGCGAAACGAGCATGCGCCGAGCGACCGTATAGACCATCGTCGCGTAAGTCTCGTAGAGCTGCGCGTGCGCAGCACGATCTCCTTGCTGGGCGCTCGCCACCGTGGCGGCGTCCGTTTCCGGCATACGATTTCCCATGGTCTGGATATTAGATGCGCCGTACCTTGAAAAGGTTGCATCGGCCCGATATCCGCGCCGATTAAGCGTTTTCAGACTATTGAGCGCCTTTCGAGCTGACTCGCCAGCCGCACAACCGGCCGATATACTTTGCGCCTCGCGTAAGACCGAACGAACTCATTTCTACGGCCGGGATGGCGGAATTGGTAGACGCGCCGGATTCAAAATCCGGTACTGGTAACAGTGTGAGAGTTCAAGTCTCTCTCCCGGCACCAAATACTTCGCAATCGTTGATTGCGAATGAACGCCTCCTCCAAGCTCAGATAGCATTCTCGACGTGTCTAATTTCTGGGATGAGTGCACGTACCTTTTAGAACCGTCTACGGAAGCGGGGCCTTACCAGCGGCCAATAGCGGCCATTCGTCCCCTACCCAGGATACCCTGAATTCCCGCTTTCGGATGCTGACACGACGCCTCGTGAGACTGCGACGCAAGACGGACCACTGCCGCCGGCGCTAGTAACTCAGACCGATCGTGACGCCGGGGCGGAACTGAGCGGCGCGGACCTAGCCGAGGCGACGTTACGATGGCAACATCTGCACCGAGGATAACGAGCTAGATACCGCCATTGGACATTTTGATCGTTCGCTTACAACGGCTCGCGCCGTGCCTCGCCGCATCGCTTATCGCCGGTGCGACACTCCCGGCACAGGCCCAACAAGATCCCGAGCCCTCCGGCGCGCGGCTCGGTAGCGGTGTCACCGCGCAGGCGCAGCAGAACGAGCCCGGCGCGCAAAGCCAGAACGACGGTGCTGCCAGCCCCTTGATCACACTTGACGGCGGCGCGCTGAGTATACGCTCCGCCGACGGTCAGTTCGCTTTCGAGATCGGTGGACGCCTGCATGCGGACTTCGCTTGGCACAGCGGAGATTCCGGCACAGGCGTTGCGGCCACCGACGGGACGGAGCTTCGCCGGGCCCGCATCGAGCTCAGTGGCAGGTTTCAAGGCGATTGGCTCTGGGCCGCGGAAACAGACCTGGCCGACGACGACGTCAGCGTCAAGGATTTCTGGCTGCGCTATCGGGGATATGACGGCATGCAGCTGACCGTCGGCCATCAGAAGCAACCTTACAGCCTCGCGCTCGAGATGAGCGCCAACGACATTCCGTTTATCGAGCGTTCCATCGCTAACGATTTGATTGTGCCATTTGTCGACCGCGCGATCGGCATACGTGCCGATATCTGGGGGACGAATTGGTTTGCAGCCGGTGGCCTCTATGGCGAGTCGGTGAGCCCCGGCAGTAGCGGCGACGAAGGTTGGGGGTTCGCGGGCCGCTATGTCCTCGCGCCGATAATCGAAATGGATCACGTACTTCACCTCGGGCTCCGCGGCGCATACCGCGAGCCATCCGAGGCGGCCTCGAGCATACAGATCCAAGATGAGACGGCGCACGTCTCGAGCCTGCACATCGTTGACACGGGCGTGCTGACCGGTGTTGATAGCATCATGCTATTCGGGCCCGAGGTCGCTTACGTCAACAGTCGCTTCTCGCTGATCGGCGAATACAACCGTGCGTCCGTGGAGCGCAAGAGCGCCGGCGACCTCGGTTTCTCGAGTTGGCACCTCGAAGCAACCTGGTCGCTAACCGGCGAGTCACGTGCATCGATTTATCGCATCGATGATGGCGAGTTCAAGCGTCTGACTCCTGCGCGGAATTATCGCCGTGGTGGGGACGCACGCGGAGCTTGGGAGCTCACGGCTCGCTATGCGTCGATAGATTTGACCGACGACGGCATCACCGGCGGGCGCGAGAAGACGTTCACGGCCGGGGCCAACTGGTACGTCAATCCAGGGATCCGGTTTATGTTCGCCTGGACACGGATTCTCTCGACGGACGGCTCGACGCCTCTGCGCGCCGGTGCGGAAGGCATCAACGTTTTCGCCTTCCGCGCCCAGTACGCGTTCTAGGCGCGAATCTATTGTGTTAGCGGTGACAATCAGCTCCACCTGGACCGGTGGGGCACTAAGATGCGCAATCCGAGGGAAGGAGAAAGGCGCTCCTGGCGTGATAGGCCTGCGATCCCGTGAACGTAAAATGAATCTGCTCGGGGTGAGAGAAACTGAACCTCCGGCCCCGGCCTCACGAGGGCGAAGTTTTACTTCTAACACGTTGAAATTATCGATATTTGGTAGGATGTCCACAGCGCCAAATGCACGTTAGAGCACGCTGATGTTGGCAAGAGTAGAGCAGGGTAACGGCTACTCGACCGTCCGCTTTCGGCCAATAGCGGTCAAAACTCGACTGACGAGTATGCGTGACGATTATGGTTGTTTCTCCAAATCCTCGATCAATTCTCGTGCCAATCTCGAAATGCCGCGTTTATCAGCTCCTGACCACCACTGTAGAAATCCCGGGTAATCCA
>JAHEKF010000104.1 GCA_024638465.1 Rhodospirillaceae bacterium
CCCGCTATTTCCGTAGCGCCCTGGCGTGTTTCTTGACGAGCTCCAGGTATTTCGGCGTCAGCCCGGCATCCTCGTAGACCGGGTCGCCGAACTCGTCCTCCCGAATCACTTTCTTGCCGGGCACATAGGGAATGGCGGCCTCGGCCTGGTCCAGCGCCAGTGACAGCAGGTCGCTGATGACCCGGTCCGCATCGACGCCCGGGTAGAGTTCCGTGAAGGCCTCGACCCTGGCAGCATCGGTGACCTTGAGCCGTATCGAATAGGCTTCGGGCGTCAGGGCGGGCTTTTCGGCTGACGCCCAGGCGTCGAACAGGTCCGTGTAGTTCATCGTGTCAGGCTCGGCGGTTCATTCGCTGCGGTGGCCAGCGACAATAGCAAAATTTCGGCGTGAATCGCTATTTGCTGCCGCACTTGATACCAAGCAATGCATAATCCTGCAGCATCGCCGGCGCGTCGGACGCGCTGCGCCCGTCGACGCCGACCGCGCCAATGAACATCGGCTCCGGAGTTTCCGTACCCGCCGGTGCTTGCATCCAGTCGCCATAGTGCACATTCTTGCCAACGCGCCAGGCCGGCCTCACGGTCCACCGATACGTCTTGCAGGGTTCCAGGCCGAAAGCAACGCTATGTTGTGCCTCGGGGAGCAGTTCCTCAGCATAAACAAGGCGTTGCTCGTCATAAATCTCGAGGTCGTACGCAAAGTCCGCGGGCACGACATCCGTCCCGTCAGGGCCGAGGCCGTTGCCTTCCGCTACCGCCAACTGCCACGCCAGCGTGGGCGAGAGAGTCTTGCTCGTGCCCTGCCAGGCATTATTGCGCGCCAGCTTCACAGTATTCGATCCGAGCGGCCGGATCTCGTGCTCGATCGGGACGAGTTCGAAAACCTGTGCAGCAATCTCACGGCCAACGTAGTGGCGCGCGAAGCCCGCATATCTGTGCCATAGCGCATTGTCATTCGCGGTCCACAGAGCGAGCGTGTCGCGATCCGTATAGTAGACAGTCGTTTTATAAAGCGGCCTATGGTCGCTGCGTCGAATAACCTCGCCTTCGGCGATCGTGGTAATGACGGCGTCCCGTCCCTGTACGTCGATCCCCAGCGCCGTAATGTTGACGTGCAGCATCGCGTCCGTGACTTCCGGCAGCGCCGTATCCGCCGCAAACAGGCGGGCGTCGAACGCCGGCAGCTTGCGAATGCCGTGGTAAACATTCAGCGCCAGGTTGTCATTGGACAACGGTTGAGACGTGTCGCTTTTGAGGTCGTCGGTCAACGCGTCACGAAATTCCTGGATTTCCCGCTGTGTCTTGCCTGCAATGCCGCCAATCAGTCGCGCAGGCCACATCAGCACCGGGATGGGAAACCGGACATTTGCGCCACCAACATCCGTCTCGACGGTCGCCGCGCGAGTGCCTGCTTCGACGCCACCGATGAAACCCAGCGTGTCCTTGTCATAGCTGCCCTCGACGCCCTGCACATAGGGGCTCGGCCCCGGCACGATTGCAGGGTGCCTGAACGAGGCGCGCAACGCCTTTGACATAGGAGGCGGTGGTGGTACGTCAGCGGCGGCGGCATCTTCTGACTCGTTGGTGCCGCTCGCAGCATGCGCGTCCGCCGAGCCGAGCCCAAACAGCAGTGCGGTGAGCGCAATTGAGGCGATCGTCGGGCTTGCCATACTGCTCCTCATCCAACCGCCCGCGAAACGGGCGCATGCCTGGAGTATAGCAATGGACCCGCGTACTACTTGGATCATTCCGCAACAATGATCCTGTTTAATGGTTTCGGTGACAGCAGTCTGGACTTCATCGTGCGTGCCTGGGTCGAAGATAATGACTTTTATGTTACGACGCAGAGCGATCTGGCACTCAAGGTGAACCGAATCCTGGCAGAGAATGATATCGAAATTCCATTCCCGCAGCGGGACCTGCACCTTCGATCAGTCCCGCCGGGAGATTCTGCTCCGGAAACGATCGCCTGATACACTCCGTGCTGGCAACGCAGCTTTTCTGAGGGTACGTACTTCGAAGGATCGAACAACTGAATTTCGACCTAATACAAACAGCAAATCTGAATGCCGGCTTAGGGTCAAAAACAGACGTTCATGACATGCCGCAAGCGGCCTTTGGAAGAACGCTTTCGGGTGCATAGCGGACGTCGCCAGTGACGACAGTAGGCCGGGGCATGCCTCTGCCTGCACTGGGTGGGGAGAGCGCTCCGTCTGGTTCGTTCCGATACAAAAAAAATCTCCGAGCCCTTCAGGCAGCATTGACTTTGGCCATATTTTCCGGCTGATTCAATTTGTGACATCGGCCAGCGACGGACGCCATTATCATCAACATATGAATTGCTTCTACTTACCAGTGATGCGACTGCTGTTACTCAGCTTTGCGAGCGTTACTGCGGCACATGCCGATGACGACATCTTTGAAATCAACGAGATTTCAGTCGATGGTCGTGTCGTCAGCGCAAATTTCGCCGACTTTAACGGCGACGGCCGCAAGGACCTGATGATCGCCAGCTTGAACGGCATTCCACCGGAAGAGAAGCGCAGTATCCGGGTCCATCTGCTAGGTTCGGATGGTTCGTATCCGACGAACCCCAGCCATGTGGTGACGATTCCGCAATGGAGCGCCGTTTACGATATTGCCGACGTGAAGGAGACACCAGGCGAGGAACTGGTGCTGCTGCGCCCCGACGCCATCACTATCCTCTCGATAGCGGATGCGGAGGTCGTCGAATGGACCATACCCATCGAAGGCCCCAGTACTGTCGGTGCTTCTGACGATGAACGTGGTTTCGATTCGTTCCAGCTGGTTCACGACATGGATTCGAAACCCCTGATACTCGTACCGCAGATCGGACTGGTGTCCGTGCTGACCACGGACGGTCGATTGATGGGCCAGGTTGACGTTGGCCGCCGCGCAAATTATTTCGTCGCCCGCAGCTCGTCAATCATCTCGGTCGAAAGCGATCTGCAGCTCTACCTGGACACGCCCAAGCTCAGCACTGGCGATGTCAATGGTGATGCGCGCGTCGACATCGTGGCCGCCACACGCCATGAAATCCGCATCTTCCTTCGCCGCCCGGACGGAGGATTCGATCGCGAGCCGAGTTATACGCACCCGCTCAATCTGATCAGCTTGCGAGATCATAGCCGTGGCTCCGGCAGCGTCGTCACAGCGGTACGCGACGTCGATAGTGACGGGCTGCTCGATCTGATCGTTACTCATGTCGAAGGTACGTTCTCGGATACGTCAACGACCACTTATTTTTATCGAAACCGGAAAGGTCGCTGGGACCTGTCCAACCCTGACGATAAGTTCGTCAGCGACGGCACACTCAATTCAGACCTGTTGCTGGATATCAATGGTGATGGCGCCTATGAATTGATACGTATACAGTTCAAATTCAGCGTACTTGAACTCGTCGAAATCCTGTTGACGCGAAAAATCGATTCAGTCATCGCCGTGCACCGTCTCCTGCCCGACGGCCGATTCGATACCAAGCCGTCGTCACGCAGAAAATTCAGCACAGGCATCAGCTTCGATACGTTTCGGCCAACTGGCTTTATGCCCCAGGCCGGAATCGACATAAACGCAGACGGGTTGATGGACGTCGTGACGTCGGCGAATGGCAAGCGTATTGAAGTTTACCTTGGGACGGAGAGCGAACCATTCACGAGACGGACGGCGATGCAGGAAATGTCGACAACGGGCAGCATTCGTTTTGCCGACTATAACGATGACGGTCTGCTCGATTTTGTGCTTTACGACTCGCAATCCCTTGATGCGCCCGTAAGAACCGGCCGAAATCTTGGAGTTCTGCCTGGTTCAGCGACGAATGGCGTATAAGACGAATTAACGCCCTTTTGCCCGCTTGACCCGTGTTGCGACCAGAAACGGCTTCGATACGACTGCAGGGATCCAGGAGCTAGAGCAACGCAGGAACGGTTGCCGAGGGTAATTCCGGGGACAGTTTACTTAATTCGTAAAAGCTTGATGGCCCGTAATAGTATTCGGGGAATTAAGTAAACTGTCCCCGGAATTACCCGTGCAGCCGACCTGACGATGGCGGCCGGCAAAGACTGGTTTCGCGTCGTCGATCGTGATTCGGGTGTTGATGAGGGCGACGATCGCCGCGCCACAGAGATCCGGACCGAGAGGCGCATCACCCGGGATTGCGGACTGCTGGGCTGTCGTACAACGTCGACGCCAGCCCACGGGGTCGAGACGACGATCGGCCGTATCGATCGCGATGCTACCGTGGTTGTCGTCGAGATAGTGCTTGGCGATGGCAAGAAGCCAGGCGATGCGAACGTGTATGACGCGTCGGAACTCGCCGGCAATATCCGTTCAAGAATGTAGCGCTGGCTACCGTGCGACGTTGAATCGTTTGCGGATGTAGTTGCCGGCAGCCAGTTCTTCGAAGATTGCGAACGCGAAGTCTTCTCGTGAGATTCCGGACGGCGTTCCGTCGGGGTCGCGGAGCAGCGTATCGTCGCCCCAGCGAACCTTGCCGGTCCGCCCTTCGAGCCGCAGGCCGTTGGGCGGGGACGCGACCGTCCAGTTGACATCATCGGTGGCCCGAAACCGATCCAGTGCGATCTGATGCCCATGGAACATCGCGTAGTTTTCGTGATCTTGCGGGACGCGGCCGAGCTCCAGCAGGGACTTGCCGTCCTCGAATTTCAGGGTGAAGAGACTACCGACGAAGATCAGCCGCGGCCCCGTGTCGCCGAAGGTCTGCAGCACCTCGATCAGGCTCTCGGCGGCAGTTGCCGCAATGTACTGCGCCGGGTCCTGGCTTCGCGGCACGCCGCCAATGGCGACAATGACGGCGTCGCTGGCGTCAACCAGCTCCGCGACGCGCTCCCGGTCGAGAATGTCCGCCGTCACAACCTGGATCCTGTCCGCGTAATCTTCCAGGCGGGACGGATCGCGGCTCACCCCGGTGACGGTATAGCCGCGATGCAGCGCCTCGTCGACGATGTGCCGGCCGATCCGGCCACTCGCGCCGAAAATCAGTACGCGATCGACTGCGGCCTCGCCGGCGAACGCAGCCGAGGCGGGTATGCACGCGCCGAGGCCAAGCAACATCAACAAGATTCGGCGGGTCAGCATGCTACGATTTCACGTCCAGGAAAGCCCGTGCAGGGCGACGCCCGATATTATTGCATGTCGCAGAGATTGCCTCTCCGGGGTGGCCGATCGCTTCGTCGATTCGACGGAACGGTCCGTCGTGTTTGCCAGCGGTTCACACGACTTGCGGTGATGAGCGCGCTTTCCTCGAACCACAGCTCGTCCATGATGCCCGGGCCTTCGTCGCGCTCGGCGATCTCGGCGTTTTGTGACA
>JAHEKF010000010.1 GCA_024638465.1 Rhodospirillaceae bacterium
TTACCGTTCGACTTGCATGTGTTAAGCATGCCGCCAGCGTTCAATCTGAGCCAGGATCAAACTCTTCAATTTAAAGGTTTGAGTTCCTGAACGCTTTCTTTGGGGTGCACGAAGCACCCCTTAGTCGACGCTCTGGCACCGTTGTATCGATGCGAGCGCCCACACAAGTTGCTTGAGTCAAATTGTTAAAGAGCGGGCCTGGCCAAAAAAACCAGGCAGACCCCCAAGTATACCCGCGATCAAGAGCCGCTCCAAGCATTCGTTTGCGTGGCGCTCAGCCGTCTCGAGGGAGTTACTCACGAGGAGGGGAGGAGCGGCATTATACGGACTGCGGCCCCGGGCACAAGAACTATTCTCGGGGCGTCAACCGGGCAGCCTGCCTAGTCCTCGGCGGGCGCCAGCGTGACCCGAGCGAAGCGGCGTTTTCCGACCTGGATTACCTTCGGAACACCGTCGACTTGCAGCGGAATCTTCGGGTCGCTTACACGCTCTCCGTCGATACGAACGGCTCCCTGATTGACCATTCTGAGCGCCTCGGAGCTGCTGGACGTCAGCCCGACATCCCGCAACACGGGCCCAATGTCGAGAGTGGCTTCCGTCGAGCTAATGACGCGATCGTCCATGTCATCAGGAATGGCGCCGTGACGGTGGCGGTCGATGAAGTCCTTCCTGGCCTTCTCCGCGGCGGCCGCATCGTGGAACCGGGTGACAATCTCATCGGCGAGAAGGTATTTGACGTCTCGCGGATTCTCGCCCCCGGAGACGTTTTGTCTGAATTTCTCGATCTCCTGCAACGGCCGGAAACTCAGCAACTCGAAGTAGCGCCACATGAGATCGTCCGAAACCGACATGAGCTTACCGAACATTTCGCCCGGCGATTCCGTAATGCCAATGTAGTTGTCGAGCGACTTTGACATCTTGTTGACGCCGTCGAGGCCCTCCAGAAGCGGCATCGTCAATACGACCTGGGGCGGCTGGCCGAAGGCTTGTTGCAGCTGGCGGCCCACCAGCAAGTTGAACTTCTGATCCGTCCCGCCGAGTTCGACATCCGCTTCGAGCGCGACGGAGTCGTAGCCCTGTACCAGCGGGTAGAGAAACTCATGAATCGCGATCGCCTTGCCCGCAGAATAGCGCTTCTGGAAGTCGTCGCGCTCCAGCATCCGGGCAACCGTATGCTTTGCAGCAAGTTCAATCAGATCCTTCGCGTCGAGTTCTCGCATCCACTTCGAGTTAAATTCCAGCCGTGTGCTGCCCGGATCGAGAATCTTGTAGACCTGTTCCTCGTAGGTCTTTGCGTTGGCGCTAACCTCGGCCGGGGTTAACGCCGGCCGGGTTGCACTCTTGCCGGACGGATCACCGATCATTCCCGTGAAGTCGCCGATCAGAAAGACAATCTCGTGACCGAACTCCTGGAACTGACGCATTTTATTGAGAAGAACGGTATGGCCGAGATGGAGATCCGGAGCCGTTGGATCAAAGCCGGCTTTGATACGCAACGGACGACCGGAACCAAGCCGATCCTTGAGTTCATCCTCGCGTAGAATTTCTTCGGCACCACGACGCAACTCATCAAGTTGTTTATCGATGCCTGTCATATGCGGAACGGAGGGCGCTCATCGCGTCGGGAGAAGCCTATTGTAGCTTGCTGACTTTACAGGGAATAGCTTTGACGCTACCCGGCCAAATCGTTACAGTACGCCCGGCTCAAACTTCCGGTGCCCTGTGAAATCATACTCCGGCGGCATTCGCCACGATTATAAGGACACCCCGATCGACGCTCCGACATCCGCGAGGCGTCACTGGCCATGGTTCTTTCTGGGACTACTGCTTCCCGTCATCGCCGTATCGATGTTCCTGGCGAGCGGACCCGATGACGCGATAGTCCCGACGCCTGGCAGCTCGAGTATGCAGAGTACGGGCGTCGAGCTGGCGCTGGCTTTACCCGAGATAAGTCTCTCGGACATCAGGCTTCTCGAGGATATCGAACCGGAGCCCAGAGGCGAAAACCTGAGTTTGACGGTGCAACCCGGCGACAACCTGGAACTCTTGTTCAGGCGCAACGACCTGCGCCTCTCGGATCTCGCGGAGATGACCTCTCTGAGCGACGTACGCGAGCACCTGCGAATGCTCCGACCGGGCGATCGAATCGAAATCAATCATGACGGAGGCAACGTCCTGTCGCTGAATCGCGAACTCGACGAAATCCGGATGTTGCGGATCGGTCGCGACGGCGAGGGATTTTCCGCCGTCATCGTCGAGCGCGAAGTCGATATTCGGTCCGTTGGGGCGCACAGCGTGATTCAGGATTCGCTGTTCGAAGCCGGCATGGAGGCCGGGATTTCAGACGCCGTCACGATGAACATGGCCGGTATCTTTCAGTGGGATATAGATTTTATTCAGGACGTCCGGGTCGGTGACGAGTTTACGGTCATTCACGAGGAACTCTGGCGCAACGGCATCAAGCTTCGGGACGGAGAGATCGTCGCAGCGGAATTCATCAATCGAGGAACGTCGTACCGCGCCGCGCGTTTTATCGACCCTTCGGGACGCACCGACTATTTTACGCCGGACGGCCGCAGCGTTCGTAAGGCGTTTATTCGCGCGCCAGTCGATTTCACGCGAGTCAGTTCGAATTTCAATCTCAATCGGCGCCATCCGGTTCTCAATACGATACGGGCGCACCGCGGCGTCGACTACGCGGCGCCATCGGGAACCCCGGTATTTGCGGCCGGAGACGGAAAGATCGTATTTCGCGGGGTCCAGAATGGCTACGGCAATACCGTCATTCTCCAGCATGGCGGCAATATCACGACGCTGTATGCACATCTTTCCCGATTCGCCGCGCCACGACTGGGGAGCCGGATCAGCCAGGGACAGACCATCGCGTATGTCGGCCAGTCGGGCCTCGCGACAGGTCCGCATCTGCACTACGAGTACCGCATCAACGGCGTGCACCGAAACCCGCGTACCGTGACCTTGCCTCCGGCGGATCCAATCCCTGCGGAACACTGGGAGACATTCTCCGCGACGGCATCGCCGCTTTGGCGTCAACTCGACCTCTATCGCGGCGTCAGGGCAGCGATCGCTTCCAATTAGCTTTACAACAGCGTTGACCACGCCCCCGCCGGACGGCAACCCCGCCTCCGCCCCGGGTCTCGCAACCACCCGATTGTCGGTCTCCGGTACGGTAAGCTAGGCGTATGAGCGGCCTCTTTATAGGAGTCATGTCGGGCACGAGCCTCGATGGCGCGGACGTCGTACTCGTCGGTCTCGACGACGCCAATTGCGAGCTGCACGCTGCCCGAACCACGCCGTTTCCCGAGGCGATATCGGCGAGGCTGAGAAACCTGACTGAAACCGGCGAAGCGACTTTCGCCGAGCTCGGTACTCTCGACGTCGCGATGGGGCAGTTTTTCGCCGACTGCGTGATCGATCTCGTTCGGGATACGGGAACCGAGCAAAGCGAGATCGAAGCAATCGGCTATTCGGGCCATACGGTTTTTCACAAACCAGAGCGGCCGGACCCGTTCACCATGCAGCTGGGAGACCCGAATGCGATCGCCGCGGCCACCGGTATCGACACCGTTGCCGATCTCCGTCGAATGGACGTCGCGCACGGCGGCCAGGGCGCACCTCTGACGCCGACTTTTCACGCCTGGAGATTCGCCGCGCCGGACGAGATCCGTGTCGTTCTGAATCTCGGCGGCGTCGCAAACATCACGGTCCTCGACCCGAAAAGCGCGCTCACCGGCTTCGATACAGGCCCGGCGAACTCTCTTCTCGACGCCTGGTGCAGACGTTGCTGGAACGAACGCTACGATGACGAGGGCCGAAAAGCGCGACAAGGCAATGTGGCGGACGACTTTCTCGCGCTCCTGCTCGACGATGAATATTTCGGCCGCGCGCCACCAAAATCGACCGGATTCGAATATTTCAATATCGGCTGGGTCGACAGCGCGCTCGAACGCACCGAAAGGAAGATTTCCGATCTCGACGTCCTGTCGACGCTGACTGAGCTAACGGCGATCAGCGCGGGCAGTGCGATCGACACCGCAGCACCGGGATGCGCGCGCACTATCGTATGCGGAGGCGGCACGTTTAACCGGTTCCTGATGGAACGTCTGCAGACTCGTGTCCCGTCCGGTCGCGTTGAGTCGAGCGCCGCTCACGGAATCGCTCCGGAATGGGTCGAAGCGATCGCATTTGCCTGGTTAGCGCGAAGGCGTTTGGAGAATCTCGGCGGAAACGCTCCCAGTGTGACGGGTGCCCGCCAATCGGCAGTGCTTGGAGGCCTATACTCCGGTGCTGCCGGGATATAAAACTCTGGAAGCACGGTGGATACGGCGAACCTTTCGTTACCTGAGTACTACATCAATCGCGAGCTATCGCGACTGGCGTTCAATGTACGCGTGCTGCACCAAAGCAAGGACACGAACGTACCGTTGCTGGAGCGGCTGAAGTTTCTATGTATCTGCTCGACAAACCAGGATGAGCTTTTCGAGATTCGTGTCTCAAACATGCAGCAGCGACTCGAGGTCAGCCCAGCGCCCTTCGGCCCGGACAACATGACTCCGGCTGAGGTGCTCAAGCAGATTTCGAGCCAGACGCACGAACTCGTCACCGAGCAGTACCGAATCCTCAACGACGACCTGATTCCGGCACTGGCCGACGAAGGCATTAGCTTCGTCCGCCGCTACGACTGGTCCGAAGAGCAACGCGCTTGGCTCGAGAATTACTTTCGTACGGAAATCGTTCCGGTATTGACGCCAACCACGCTGGACTCGACCAGACCGATTCCGCGTATTCTCAATAAAAGCCTGAATTTCATTGTCAGCCTTCGCGGCCGCGACGCTTTCGGCCGAAACGTTCGACGCGCGATTGTCCAGGCGCCTAGATCCTTGCCCAGGCTGATTCAGCTACCCCCCGAGCTGGGAGATACGGGTGACTCAGACTTTGTATTCCTGTCATCCGTAATTCACGCGTTTGTCGACGAGCTCTTCACCGGGCTCTCCATCGACGGCTGCTACCAGTTCCGCGTAACGCGAAACAGCGAGCTTTACGTCGACAATGAAGAAGTCGGCGATCTGATGCGCGCTCTCGAGGGCGAGCTCTTCGAAAGCCGCTACGGCGCTGCCGTCAGACTCGAGATCGCCCACGACTGCACGGATGACCTGTGCGATTTCCTTCTCGATCATTTCAAATTGACGAACGACGATCTGTACCGAGTGGAAGGACCGGTCAACCTGAACAGGCTGATGGCGGCTTACGATATGGTCGACCGAGTCGACCTCAAGGATCCGCCCTATACGCCGGGGGTACCGTCCCAGCTCGTGAAGGCAAATCCCTTCGATGCAATTTCCAAGGGTGACATTCTACTGCACCATCCGTTCGACTCTTTCGGACCGGTGATGGAGTTTGTTTATCGCGCTGCGAACGATCCCAGCGTTGTCGCTATCAAGCAAACGCTCTACCGGACGACGCCGGATTCGCCGCTTGCCGAGAGTCTCGTCTCCGCGGCCAAGGCTGGCAAGGAAGTCACCGTCATGATCGAGCTACGTGCCCGATTCGACGAGGCGGCCAATATCGAGCTGGCCAACAAGTTGCAGGAGGCAGGAGCGCATGTGGTCTATGGAATCGTCGGTCATAAGACCCATTGCAAGATGCTTCTCGTCGTGCGGCGCGAGAATGGTCAGCTAAAACGCTACGTACATGTCAGTACCGGTAACTACCACCCGGGCACTTCGCGCGTGTACACCGACTACGGACTTTTCTCCGCTAACGAGGACCTCGGCCACGACATTCACGAGGTCTTCATGCAGATTACGAGCCTGACCAAGACGGCTCGCCTCAAGCGGATTTATCAATCGCCATTCTCGCTTCATAAGAAACTGCTGAAACTGATACGACGCGAGGCGGCAACTGCGTCTGCGGGCGGCACAGGACACATCATTGCGAAAATTAACGCGCTTGTTGAACCGGAGATCATTCGCGCGCTCTACGAAGCATCGCGCGCCGGCGTCATTATCGACCTGATTGTGCGGGGGATCTGCTGCCTGCGCCCGGGGATCCCCGGTATCTCCGACAATATCCGCGTTCGATCGATTGTCGGCCGTTTCCTCGAACATGATCGCTGCTACTACTTCCACAACAGCGGTGACGAGCAGGTGTTCTGCGCCAGCGCGGACTGGATGGATCGGAACTTCTTCAGTCGAATAGAGATCATGTATCCGATCGACGACAAGAAGATAAAGCGCCGGCTGCTACGAAATCTCGATCGTTATCTGGCGGACAACACTAACGCCTGGGAACTCTCAGCCGATGGCAGCTACGAGCTTCTGGAGCCAGACGAGGGAGAGGCGCCAAGCTGCGCGCAGATCTCCCTGCTCGAGGAATACGCAGAGACTTCCTAGTCGGCGCTCTTGAGCAGAAGTCTCACATCCAGCACACGAAGCCATTCAATCTCCTGCTCGAGATCCGCTTTCGTCAGCGGATTCTCGGCAAGCCAGTGTCTTGGGAACTGCAGGGTAAGTCGGGATTTCGCGGCCTTGAACTCGATGTCCGGAAGCGCGACCGAGCTTCGACTGCGATTAAACAACACCGAAAGCCGAAACAAAGCGAGCAGTCTCGGGATTCGCGCCTGCCACTCGTCCGACACGTCGTCGATACAGAGATCGTCGATCTTACGGCGATGATGCCCGATCAGGATCGCGAGGACTCGCTGATCGAAGCTCGCGAAACCGGGAAGATACGCGTTCTCGACGAGATATCCACCATGCTCATGATACTTCGCGTGGGCGATATCGAGACCAACCTCATGAAGCTGAGATGCCCAGTGCAGGTATCTGCGGTACAAACCACCCTTGAGATTCCAGCCCTTGCGTACCTCGCGCAATAAATGCAGGGCTGTTTGCTCTACCCGGTCGGCTTGTTCGGTATCGACATTGTAGCGCCCCTGCATCGCACGAATTGTCCGGTCGCGTGCGTCTTCATGCTGAAGTCGACCCAGCATGTCGTACAGCAATCCTTCACGTAATGCGCCGTCGCTGATATGTAATCGCTCTATACCTAGCGCTGACATCGTTTCCACGAGAATCGCCATACCACCGGCGAATACCGGCGCGCGTTGCTCGGTCAATCCCGGCAGATTCAGATCACGGACAGAGCCCGCCTCAATCATTCGATCGATTATCGTTTCCATGGCCTCGACCGTTAATCCCGCATCGACCAGATCCATCGATCGCGCGATTCGCTCGGCCACACGGATCGTTCCTGACGATCCGATCGCCTGGCGCCATCCGATCGATCGAAAACGCTCAACGACGGGCTGCAGTTCGAGGCGCGCCGCAAGGCGCGCCCTCGCGAAGCGCTTGCGGTTGATCTTGCCATTGCTGAAATGACGCGAGCTCCAGCCGACACAACCCATAAACAGGCTTTCTAGGTATTTCGGTTCTTCGCTGTCACCGATTATCAGTTCGGTACTGCCGCCACCGATATCTATAACCAACGTCGACATGCCTCGACCGGGGGTATGGTGTGCAACACCGAGGTATATCAGGCGTGCTTCCTCCATGCCCGAGATGATCTCGACGGGGTGCTCGAGCGCTTCCTCGGCAGCGTTCAAAAAGAACCGCGAGTTACGAGCCTTGCGCAACGTGTTGGTACCGACGACGCGCACACGATCTGCGTGCATTTCACGGAGCCGCTCGCCAAATCGCCGCAGGCAGGCGAGTGCCGCTTCCTGGCTCGCTTCGGTGAGCATCGCCCGTTTGTCGAGCCCCGATGCCAACCGCACCATTTCTCGCAAGCGATCGACGATCACAATCTGGCCATGTTGCAGCCGCGCGACGACCATGTGAAAGCTGTTAGAACCCAGGTCGACGGCTGCTATCACATCCGACGTTTCCCGCTCGGACGCGACGCTCGACGAAAGTTGATCGGCAGATTGCGTGATGGTCAGACCGAGAAAGAGGAACCGCAACCACAAGTCGTGGAGGCGTTGGGGTTTCGGATAATGAACTGGGCTCCCGAGAGATCTTCTTTGTAATCGATCTCGGCACCGGTCAGATACTGTACGCTCATCGGATCGATCAGTAGCGAGACGCCGCGATTCTCGATCTCGGTATCGCCGTCCTGAGTCGAGTCATCGAAGGTAAAGCCGTACTGGAATCCCGAGCATCCACCACCGGAGATATAGACCCGTAGCTTGAGATCAGCATTGCCCTCCTGCTCGATCAGCTTTCCAACCTTATCGGCGGCCGCATCGGTAAAGACCAAAGGCGGCACATCCTGCACCCATCCCGCATCCGTCACAGTCAATCTCCTGCCGCTTTCACCGCGGACACAACCTCTACGTTAGAGTCGCTCGGTACTGCCTTGGCGATCTGGCGCTCGTTCTCGTGAATGAGCTTGCCGTTAACTTCAGCCCCTATCGCCATCTCGATTAGTGTGTACTGTACGTTTCCTATGACCCGCGCGCCTGGCCCGAGTTCGACCCGCTGGGTCGCACGGACATCACCGCGGACGATTCCGTTGAGATACAGATTCGGGACGACGACCGATCCTTCCACGCAACCGCTTTCACTAATACTGAGGACGGCAGCGTCGTCCTTCAAGCCATCGACGTTGCCTTTCACGTAGCCATCGACATGAAATCCGCCTGTGAACTCGATATCACCGTGTACACGCGTGTCGGCGCCGATGAAGCTCTTGACGGCCGTCCGGATCTTCTTCTTGCTGCCCAACATCTGGAAATCCTGCCTTTGTCGTTGCGTCTAGCTTACTGCGCCTGCCGCGGGAGTGGTAATGCCTTTATCGCCTCAACTTGCCACAGTCGCCCACTCATAACTATGTAAAATTCGCTCGGCGCCGCGCTCCTGAGGGCGAATTTCAACGTTAATCTGGCTCGGCTCGAAGTCCGGGGGCAGCACTATCTCGCGCTGCAGTCCCTGAAAATACCGGAACGAGTAAGCGATATCGCCCGACTGATCGTCAGTCTGGAGATCGGCCACACTCAGCCGAATCGGAACGCCACCACGCATCCCGTCGATATTTATTTGAACCACTCCCGAAACGGCACGATCCTGACTGATCGCCTGGACGAGCACGAGCCGGAGCTCGAAGTGCCTTTCGGCATCTGCCGGCGAAATCGCCAACGTCTGCACTCGTAGGCCGAAATTGCCGTCATCGGGAGAAACAATTGCCTCGTAGAACGCAATCTGCTCTTCCTGCTCCTGAATTCTGCGCTGTAGATCGGCCAGGGAGATTTCGACCTGGTCATAGGTTTCGCGATCGATCTCGTGCGACGTCTGCAGCAGCGCGAGTTGGCGCCTGAGGTCTTCGGCTTCCTCAGCCTGCCCATCGATGATCTGCTGCAGTGCCTCCTGCTCGCGGCGCTGGTCGAGCGACGAGTAGCCCGCCTGGAACCGGCCGAGCTCGAACGCGAGATAGATCATTCCGGCGACGACGGTGAGACCGGCTCCTACAAAGATCAGCGATCGTCCACTTTGGGTAGCGCGGCGCATCAGATTATTGAATTCTGCCAGCGCCGCGGCCACCAGGTGGGCTGCGGCGGTGGCCCGTCATCGGGAAAAGCGATCGGACCGAGCTCCGTAAGTGCCTGTACGTAAACATGGCGCTTGAAATAGATCACTTCCTTTACCGGCCGCCAGTAGTCGACCCAGCGGCAACGATTGAATTCCGGCTCACCTGTCGTGTCAAAGCGTACGCGCGACGGGTCGGACAGTAATTTCAGAAGAAACCAGCGTTGCTTCTGACCGATGCAGAGCGGCGTTTGCTCGTGGCGGACGAATCGTTGGGGTAAACGATATTTCAGCCAGGCCTTGGTAACACCAAGCGCCTCAACGTCTTCTGGTCCGAGACCTACTTCTTCCTGGAGTTCGCGGTACATGGCTGTTTCGGGACTCTCTTCGGGGCCGATACCCCCCTGAGGAAATTGCCAGCCATTGCTGCCGACGCGACCCGCAATCAACACGCGACCGCGCTCGTCGGTCAGTATGATCCCAACATTCGCGCGAAAACCTTCTGTATCAATCCGATCCATGGGCTGAGCCGGGCCAGGGCTTTTCTCGATTCTTTCATATTTCCGGACAGCGTGCCTCGGACCCCTGTCACTGATCGTCGCTCGAGTCGAGATAGCGGCGACCGCGTTCCATCAGTTCCACGAAACCGGCTTCGTCACGGTTGTCGATAAGATCCCGGACGTGCTCCGCTGCCTGCACTAGCGCGTCGAGTGGTTCCTTCCCAAAGTCATTGAGCGCCTGGATCTCGTAATAGAGATGCGGATTCTCTCCGGCGACCCGGCTCGCGACTTCGAGCTGTGCGTCAAACGTCGTGCTCGACAGCTGCTTCAGATGCGGAACGAGTTCGCCGCTGCCGGACAATGCCGTAAAGAAAGCGAGATTCAACGCGTGTGACAGCCCGAGAACGTAGCCGATGAGTCGATCATGCTCTTCCAGATTCATATCGACGCGTTCTGCCATGGTGGAGGAGAACAGTGCGCGGGCTTCCTCGGTCGCCTCGGGCACGCCCACGTCGACGAAAATCACATGCCGCCCCGACAGCAGCCTGGTGTCGGGACCGAACATCGGATGAATCGATGTGACCTTGCAACCCGCTTCGGCAAGACGCTTCAGGTTCGTCTTTAGCGGCGTCTTCAATGAGCCGACATCCAGAATCAGGCCCGCCGGTTTGAGTTCGGCGAGCTCTCCCAGTACCTCCGCCGTGGCCTGAATCGGCGCAGCAACAACGATCAGATCGTGATCGAGTTCCAGCTCGTGCCAGTCTTCCACGCGCGGGAACACCGATTCGGCGCTCGACGGGTCCGCGATTTCAATCTCGTATTCCTGCGACAGCAGAAAATCGGCGATCCATCTGCCCATTTTTCCTGCTCCGCCGATGATGAGCGCGCGCTGCCCGGCTCCCGTTCCTTCGGCGGCGACGCGGGTGCGCTCCTGGTGGGTGAGCGAGGACCGGATCAGCAATCGCATGATGCTGCCGGCGATCTCCGGGTCGAGACCGAGCTCGTCCGACTGACGCTGGACGCGACCCAACACTTCCCTCTCGCGCGCGTAGTCGCGTGTCGGTGTCCCAGTATCGATCTTGTGCGCGCTGACTTCCGCGACGATCTGTTGCCGCTCCGCGATAAGCTTCACGAGCTCGGCGTCGACCGCGGACAAGCGTTGTCTTAACTCGTCAAGACTCATTAGATACCTCCCGTCGCTGCGGGTTGTACCCGGAGAGTCTCCGCGGCGCAAGCGCAGGCTATCCGGGCCGCCGAAGACACCGGCGGCACGAACAATCAATTTCGTGACAGGGATGTCTAGCCACAGCCGCTATCAGCCGCTAATCTGACTCGCCAGCCAGCGTATAGATACGACTTGCGACCGTGAACGCTCTACCCGATTCTCCGCCCGAAGACCCGCTGCAAGTAGCTGACTCGTGGCTAACCGAAGCCATTGAAGCGGCGGTGCAGCGGCATCCAAACGCGATGTCGCTTGCGACTGTTGATGCCGGAGGAAGACCGTCCGCGCGGATCGTACTGCTGAAATACTTCTGTCCTGCGGACGGATTCCTGACCTTCTATACCCACTACAAATCGAGGAAGGCGATTGAGATCGAGGCGACCGGCTTCGCGGCTGCCGTCCTGCACTGGGACAAGCTTGGACGGCAAGTCCGGTTCGAGGGTCCGGTAATGCGCGCGCCGGAGGCGGAGAGCGACGCCTACTTTGCAACCAGGCCACTCGGAAGCCAGATCAACGCCTGGGTCAGCGCTCAAAGCCGTCCGCTGGACAGTATCGAGTCGCTGATGTCGAGCGCCAGAGAGAAAGCGTTGCAACTCGGTGTAGACCCCGACGGGTCCGCTGCGGGCAACCTTGCCAGACCCGCGTTCTGGGGAGGCTATCGCTTGTGGTTCGACGCGCTCGAGTTCTGGCAGGAGGGTGCGGACCGATTCCATGAACGCCTGCGCTATGAACGCGAGCTGACGGCCCGGGACTCGCACAGCTTCGACGCGGGCCCGTGGAGCTGGCGGCGACTGCAACCATGACCCGAAACATTTACCGCACGAGCCTGCTGATCGCGACTTCGATGTGGGCGGCGCTTTGCTCGGGACAGCAAGTTGTCGCCGACTTGCAGGAAGGCACCAACATCGCTCTCGCGTTGTCGCCGGACGGTTCCACGATCGTCTTCGATCTTCTGGGCCAGCTCTGGTCGCTGCCGATATCCGGCGGCGCCCCGACAGCGCTAACCCCGGAGAACGAAGTCGCAAGAAATCCCCGGTTTTCTCCCGACGGCTCGCGGCTCGTCTATCAGCGCGAATCGGACGGACAATGGGACATCTGGCTGTTCGATCTCGAGACAGAACAGCCACGGCAGCTGACCGGGGCGCCCTACCACGACCGCGAGCCCGATTTCTCAGCCGACGGCCGCTCGATCGTTTTTGCATCCAACCGCGCCGGCAGCTTCGACATTTGGGAATATGGGCTGGATTTCGGTCGCCTGGAGCAGCTCAGCAGGTCGCCTGGCGACTCATCTTCACCGACCGTATCGGATTCCGGCGCGATCGTGTACGCGAACGTAAACCGCGACAACTGGTCGCTCGAAGTGCTCGAAGTGGGTGGCTCGAGTTCCGTCATCTATCGATCCGACAACCCGTTGCGAGCACCGAGCTGGAGGCCTGGCGGCGGTGTAATACTGTTCGCAGAGCAACTGCTCGAATCCGAGAACGCCCTGCGCATGCTTGTCATGTCAGAGGATCCGGTCGTAAAGACGCTGACGGCGGGAGAAGATGTCTTCGCATTTCGACCGGCATGGCTGTCGCCAGCCGAGTACCTTTATACGGCCGATGGTCGAATCTGGCGCCGAACGATTGCCAGCGTCGATCGATCGGCAATCCTGTTCTTCGCTGGCGTCGGCTTGACGCCCGCCGACCACGTCTTACGAACGACCGGACACGCTCCCGCGGGGACTCAGCCTGCTCGCGGCATTCGCGCGGCATCCGTGTCGCCGAGCGGAGCTTATCGCGCGTTCACGGCGCTCGGTGACCTCTGGCTGCAAAGAGAGACCGGCGAGTCAGTGCGGCTGACCGATGATGTTTATCTCGAGATCGATCCGACGTTCAGCCCCGACGAGGCCGCCATCGTGTTCGCGAGCGATCGCAGCGGTGAAATGGAGCTGTGGAGAACCGACCTCGAGGGCGGCAATCCCGGGCAGCTCACCAATACGACAGGAAAAGCGTTCAGTCCGTCAGTTTCTCCGAACGGAGACCAGATCGCCTTCCTTGTTAGCGATGGCTTCGGCCCGTGGAGCGAGAGCGAGCTCGTCCTGATGCCCTTCGCTACTGGCGCGAGCCAGCGACGGGTAGCGAACGGCCTCATCGATGCGAGCGTGCCGCGATGGTCCGGCGATAGCCGGGAAGTCGAAGTGATGGCGTCGCGGCGCGATCCCGTAACAGGAGACACCGTCGCCGGAACGCTCGCGGTCGATGTGGCAAGCGGCGCGACTCGCTGGGAGTCCGTCGACCGGGACCCGCATTCGGGAGCCCCCGACGACGCGAGCGCAGCGTTCGCGCCACCATCGATCGAGTGGACACCGAAGGAATCGGTGCACCACTACGTCGTCCAGGTCGACCGGCTGTTCGACGGAGTCGGTACGGACTATCGCCACCACATGGATATCCATGTGCAGGATGGCCGTATCGTCGACGTCGTTGCCAGAGGCCTGTCACCGCTACCCGCCGATGTGATCGATGCGCGGGATCTCACGATCATTCCCGGACTTATCGATATTCACACGCACCAGTCCGCGCTGTCCGGTGAGCGCCTCGGGAGAATCTGGCTCGGATACGGTGTCACGACCGTTCGCGAAGTCGACAGTGAGAGCGGCGACGCGGTTGAACGCCGTGAGGCGTGGGCGAGCGGCCGGCGCCTCGGCCCCCGGTTGCTACTGACGGCGGCGAGCCCGCCCCTCGTCGATCAAAGCCAGCGCTTCTACGACGTTGTCGAGCTCAACGCCAACCGTTATCCGGGTGCACCCGAAGTCGCAGCGGCAGCGGCACTCGGAATTCCGATCTTCAGCAATCGATTGCTACCGGCCGCGAGATTCGGGATAAACGGGCTCGAACACATCGGCGGACGCTCACAGAGACCTTTCGGGCTGGAGCGATCATTGCTGGACCGAACCTATCACGACGTCACGCGTATTCTCTCTGCGACGCGAACGGCGGTCGCACCGACGCTGGCCGCGTTCGGCGGCTTCGGCCACCTCGCCGCAGCGCAGCCGGAGTGGTCGAACGACACCGCGTTCGTGGATTTCTATCTCGACTACGAGCGCAACGCCTGGTTAACCCCGGCCGAAACCCCCAACCGGCTGGCGAGCCTGCAGCGCACGGTGGCGGATCTCGTTCGTTCCGGTGGCCGCGTCGCTGCCGGCAGCGACGCGCCGTTCGTGCCCTATGGACTCGGACTGCACGCGGAGCTCGCGCTTTTGTCCGATGCCGGGCTCGCGAACGACCAGGTACTCAGACTCGCTACCGCTAACGCCGCGCTGGCACTGGGTCTGGAGCGCGAACTCGGCACGATTGAAGCCGGGAAGCATGCGGATTTCGTCGTGCTCCGGGGCGATCCGCTGACGCGAATTTCCGATACGCTCCGCATCGAGGCCACGGTAAAAGCCGGAGAATGGCTCACGCGAGAAAGCCTTATGGATGCGCCTTGATCGCAAAAAAGTGCCGACACCGGGTCGTTCGAGCTTCGCGCGAGCCGGTCGCAAAAATCTGCGCACCCTTATAAATCAGTTAGATACCGTGTCTTTATAAGATGATATCCAGAAAACTTATGTAAGATGAAGCAGCGAGACTGAGTCTAAGCTCGCCCCCCGGCACCGCATGCCGTTCGTTCGTTCTTTCGTAACATACTGTTTATTAAGTAATTATCGATATGATTTTGGAGCTGACGCGGGTCGCGGCGCCGCCTCGTCAGGCGATCCCGACAGTGTCAAGATCGAAAAGCGGTGCGAGACCGAGCGTGCTTCTGTTAGATTTAGAGCTTAACAATAAGAATGAGAACGAGAATAAGAAGAAGACGTTACAGGCTGTTATAGCAATAAAAGAAAAGGTTGGAACGCTTAAAAACAATAATTATTCGAGCGGAAAAAACCGGCAGCCAGGCCGCATATTTGAAACCGTAAACTCCGATAACAACAACAATCTAACCCGGCGCTCCCACCGCCGGGTTTTCTTTTTTCAGGGTCCTGAAATCTCCCGAACTGTGACCCCTGACGCCGCGACCGTTCGGCCGCAATGATTGACTGTGTCTCCGACCGAGCCGATTTGAATAATCAGTGGACCGCCGATGTTCAGGAAAATTCGGGTCTTGATTCTTATTTACATCCTGGCGTTCGTTGCGATCGGGAATTTTCTGTCGTCCGCAAGGACCACTGACTGGAACGAAACACTGTGGGTCGACGTCTACCCGATCAACGCGGATAACAGCGCGAGAACGCAAGCCTATATCGATAATCTCGAGTCGGACGACTTCGACCAGATCGAAACGTATTTCTCGCGAGAAGCCTCACGTTACGGTGTGGCGATCGAACGGCCGTTCAGAGTCGAGCTCGGGCCACAAGTCGACAACGATATCCCCGAACTTCCTGCGCAGCCGTCGATATTCGGCACGATGATCTGGAGTCTGAAAATGCGCTGGTACGCTGCGACGGTCGATCGCGGCGAGGGCCGACCGAGACCCGACATCAAACTGTTCGCGCTCTATTTCGACGAAAACGATGCCTCGGTTCTCGACCGCTCAACCGCTCTCGAGCGTGGCCTGATCGCGGTCGCAAACGTCTTCGCCGGAAACGCCAGTACCGGCCCGAATCAGGTCGTAATGGCGCATGAGCTTCTACACACGCTGGGCGCGACCGACAAATACAGTCTCGCGACGAACTTGCCGATCTACCCTTACGGTTACGCAGCGCCGGAGCGGCGCCCGCTCTACCCGCAAATCGACGCGGAGCTCATGGCGGGGCGAATTCCAATCGACGATGGACGGGCGAAGATTCCGTCCGGTCTGGATGACACGCTGATAGGTGTCCTGACAGCTGCGGAGATTGGTTGGCGAGAAAGCGTTCTGTAGACATCGCCGACGCCTGTATGATTGGCGATCCCGAACAGAATGAGGTTCTCGATGGCGAACCGGCTGACCAAAATCTACACACGTAGCGGCGACCAGGGAACGACGGGCCTCGCGAACGGTGATCGCGTCGCCAAGTCGAGTGCGCGAATCGAGGCGTTCGGCACGATCGACGAGACGAATAGCGCGATCGGACTCGTGCTCAGCGATTCGGACCTGCCGCCGGCGGTGCGCAGCAACCTGAGCCGAATACAGGATGAGCTCTTCGATCTCGGCGCGGAGCTCGCGCTTCCGGGTCACCTTGCGATCACGCCTGAGCGTGTTGCGCGCCTGGAATCCGATCTCGACAGCTTCAACGCCGATCTTCCGCCGCTGAAGGATTTCGTATTACCGGCTGGAAGTCCCGCCGCGGCAGCCTGCCACCTCGCTCGCGCCATTTGCCGCCGCGCAGAACGGTGCGCGTGGACTTTCGCGGAGGAAGCCGAGGTCAATCCCGAACTGCTGAAGTATCTGAATCGGTTGTCGGATCTGCTGTTCGTCATCGCCCGCATTCTCGCCCGTCAGGCGGGAGCGTCCGAAGTGCTGTGGAGCTCGGGCCGTAACGCTGCAGACTAGGCTCCAGCGTGGGTCACACGGCCCAGCCGAACATCGTCATGACCGCGATCACCGTGACCCAGATAAACAGCGTTCGCGTTACGAGACGCATTGCGTTTCGCGCGGCCGCGCTCGAATTCGGCGGCTCCGCCAGAGATCCCGCCATTGCGGCCTTCCCGACATGGGCAACGACTTCATCGTTGCTGCGATGGAACGGCAAATCGGAATGTAGCTCGTAGCTTCGCCAGCTGTTGAACGCATCGTCGAAGCTGCCGCTCAACGCGTATCCCAGGACGGCAAGCCGGGCGGGGACCCAGACGAGAATACCGTGTACGGTCTCTACAGCGCTCAACGCCGCGGCTGGCGCCTCCGGGTTACGACCGGACTCATACGCTGCGCGATGCCGAAACAGATCGCTCACCCTGAACAGCCATGCGCCGACAGGGCCGAGCAGAATGAACCAGAATACAACGCCGAAGATCCTGTTCGTCGCCTGAATGAATATCGCGTCCTCGACCGCATCGATGTCGCTCGACCCCGAGTGATCGCCTTCGCACAGCTCGGTCAGGATCTCTTCCGAGCGCTCGTTGTCACCGCTCGAAAGGGCGCTGCAATATTCGTCTACCTCAGTGCCGAGATCCCGCGGTCCGAGGCAAAAGAACACAACGAGAACCGCGAACAGCAGATAGGGCAAATCCCAGATCGCGGTACCGCGAATAACCATGCTTGCCCAAAGGACGGGAATCAACGGCAGCGAAAGGATCAGAACGATGGCGACGTAGGTGAAAAAAGCGTTCATACGCTTGAGCCGCTCGAGGCCGAAATCAAAATAGGCGTCGAACCAGTTCAGCTCGCGAAGATGCAGAATCTGCGTAGCGAGATGCTCCAACCCCAGGCCGAGAATAAGCGCAATCAGCTTCATTTCGAATTCCGGTCAGGACTCGAGAAGACGGTAGAGCAACTTCCAGTCGAACACGTCTCCCGGGTCGGTCTTTCTACCCGGTGCGATGTCGCTGTGACCGACGATTTCAGCATCCTGAAGCGAAGGATAGGCGCGTCTCAACAGGGCGACAAGGTCGGCGAGGCATCGATACTGGATCTCCTCGTAGGCGCAGTCATCCGTACCTTCCAGCTCGATCCCTATCGAGAAATCGTTACATTGCTCGCGATCGCGATAGCACGATACACCCGCGTGCCATGCTCGCGCATTAAAAGGAACATACTGAGTGAGGCTGCCGTCGCGTGCGATGAAAACGTGGCTCGAGACCCGAAGATCTACGATCTTCTCGTAGTAGGGGTCCTCCGAGGCATCGAGCGAGTTGCAAAAGAGCTGATCGATACCGGAGCCGCCGAACTTTCCCGGGGGCAAGCTGATACCGTGCACGACGATCAGTTCGAGATTGGCATCGACGGGCCTCGCGTCACAGTTCGGTGATTCGACGCGTCGTACGTCTATCAACCACCCGGTATCAGTGTCGATTCGCATCAGCTTCCATTCCCGGACAATCAACGCGGCGATCGTTTCGTCCAACACACACGCGAACGGCTCAAAAGCCGATAACGCGGCTCGATTGACTCGAACGCCCTGATGACTATATACCACGCATCTCACGCGTCTATTGTCTAACCCGCGAGACACGCCGATGAAGAAGAAGAATCGCCGAACGCCTCGCGTGTTCATGGATACGAATCTGGATTCCGATACTGCGGAATTGAACGCGGACCGCGCCCGGTATCTCCGCAGCGTCCTGCGCCTACAGACAGCCGACACCATCGTCGTTTTCAACGGCAACGGGACCGAACGCAGTGCCGTGATCGAAATGATTTCGCGTGACCGGGCAATCGTCAGACTTACGGACCGGCACGCGCCGATTGCCGAGTCTGGCTTGCGAATCGTGTTGCTGCAGGCGCTCGTGAAATCGGATGCGATGGACCAGATAGTGCAGAAATCGGCCGAACTGGGCGTGGCCAGGATAGTTCCTGTCACTACGGAGTTTTCGGTCGTCAAGCTGTCGGATGAGCGCGCGGAACGACGTGTCGCGCATTGGCAGAAAATCGCGATCAGCGCCTGCGAACAGTGTGGCCGACATCGTCCACCGCTTATCGCGCCACCACGCTCGCTTGCCGGGAGCCTCGCGTCGTTGAACGACGAGTGCTCCAGGATCGCTCTGCACGTGCATGGCGCAGCCAGTCTCGCCCGCTCGACGCAGTCCGCCCCGGACGCCCTGAGCATCGCGCTATTGATTGGTCCGGAAGGCGGCCTCAGCGAATCGGATCTCCAGCACGCGGCAGCCGCCGGCTTCCGAATGGCGACACTGGGCCCGAGAATTCTACGCTCGGAAACCGCAGCGATCTCGGCATGCGCGATCCTGCAATCCGGATGGGGCGACCTGTCAGCTTAAGCTGCGATCTTCGAAATCATGGTCTCCAGCCGTTCCATGTCCGGCACGAGCGGATACTCGTTGATCATGCGCGTACGGCAGAGGACCGGCTGCTCTTCTGCCCAGGGCTGCTCGGTTTCGAGAGACAGGACATCGCCGTTTACGCGAACGAGTTGCGGAAACCCTTGCGTGATGAGACCGAAATACCCTGTCGAGAGATCGCAGCCTATGGCGTGAAACACAACGATTCTGGTTCTGCCTGCGCGGTTCTCTACCTCATCTCCGGAGATTGCTTCGAACGATACGACAGGCACACGCCGGCCGCTCCATTCGACTTTACCGAGGTACCAGATCGGCAGCTGATCGTTCTGCTTCGGGCGCTCCGGAGTCGTATACGAGATTACCTCGGCAACGCAGACGCGAGGTACCAGAAGGCGTTCTCCGGAAAGCGGTATCAATAGGCTGTAGAGCTCCGTGGAAGCGGTGCTCATAACGTTCTCTCCAGCAGATTTTCAACCGCTTTTATCAACTGGCCTTCCTGGTATGGCTTGCCGAGGTAATCGTTGACGCCGATCTCTATTGCGCGCGCACGGTGCTTTTCTCCCGTACGCGACGTAATCATGATGATCGGGATGTCTCTGTGCTTCTCGTCGTTGCGAACATGGGATGCGAATTGGTAGCCATCCATGCGGGGCATCTCGATATCGAGCAATATGATGTCGGGATCCTGGTCCTGCATCACGCTGATCGCGTCGAGGCCGTCGCGCGCTGTCAGAACGCGTACGCCTTTTCGCTCGAGAAGCCGCTGAGTAACACGGCGCATCGTAATCGAATCGTCGACGACGAGCGCAGCGATCTGCTCATCCTCTACCCGTCGTTCCGGCGCTCGCTCTGCAGTATCGAAGTCGGTTTGCGATCGTACCAGTGTGCCCATGTCGAGGATTACGATAATTCGTCCGTCGCCGAGAATCGTCGCGCCCGATACGCCCGGTACGCTCGCGATCTGCGATCCCAGCGTCTTCACGACAACCTCCCGGCTGCCTTCCAGCGAGTCCGTCAGCAAAGCCGCCGAATTGTCACCCGCGCGGACCAGAATGAGGGCCACCGAGGAGTCGTCCTCGGGCAACGCCGACGGCGCAGCACCGACATAAGTACCGAGATGCTGGATCCGATAGCGGATGCCGCCATAGTCGACGGTCGGCTCATCCTCAGTCAGCATCTGCAACAATGAATCCCGCGGAACCCTTGTTACGCCCTCTACCGTGGGTAGCGGCAGCGCGAACGTCTCGTCCCCTACGTTCACAATCAGCGCGTTGGTAATAGCAAGCGTATATGGAAGGCGAATCAGGAAACGCGTCCCTGCTGCGGGCGTCGACTCAATCCGCATCGAGCCGCCAAGATTCTTGACCTCGTTACTCACGACGTCCATGCCGACGCCACGGCCCGCCGTCTGGGTCAATTCGCCGGCGGTCGTCAAGCCAGGAACCAGGATCAACTCCGCCGCGTCGACATCTGAGATCTGCTCATCCTCGCCAAGCAACCCCTGTTCGCGCGCCTTGCGGCGAATCCCTTCGAGATTCAGCCCGTTACCGTCGTCCGCAACCTCGATCAGAACCTCGGAGCCCTCACGCTTGAGCGTTAGCGTTACCCGGCCGGTTTCGTCCTTGCCGCTCTCGGCACGCTCCTGAGGCGATTCGAGTCCATGCACCACCGCGTTCCGAAGAAGGTGCTCGAACGCTGGCAACATGCACTCCAGCACCTGACGATCCAGCTCGCCGGTTGCGCCCTCGACAACAAGCTCGGCGGATTTTCCGGTCTCTGCCGCGGCCTGGCGCACGATTCTTGCGAATCTCGGGACATGGCGCTGGAATGACACCATGCGTGTTTGCATGAGCCCGTCCTGGACTTCGGTGGTAACGCGCGCCTGCTGCGTAAGCAGCGTGTCGGTCTCATTGGCAAGGTCGCGCAGCAGGTCGTTGATACTTGCTACGTCGCTCGCCGTTTCGGCGAGTGCCCGGGAGAGTTGCTGAATGTTGGAGTAGCGATCGAGCTCGAGCGGATCGAAGTCCTCATCCTCTTCCGCATCCTGCCGGTGGCGATGCAGAATCTCCGCTTCCGTCTCGGCCTCGAGATTACGCAACTGCTCGCGTAATCTGATAACCGTTTGACTGAGCTCCTTGAGGCTGAAGTCGAACGAATGCGCTTGTTGATTCAGACGCGACTGGAAGATACTGATCTCCCCCGCCCCGTTCAACAGTGAATCGAGAAGATCCGCATCGACGCGGACGAGCTCCTGACCCGACGAGAGTTGCTGAACGGGCTCAGGCTCCGCGGCATCTTCCGGCTCCCCAGCCGCGGGAGCCTCGGCCGGCACCTCGGCAATTACGGCTATCGCGTCTTCGGCATCCGCCTCGATCTGTGCCTCATCCGGAAGCCCGCCGGGCGATTCCTCGCTGACATCGTCGGAGAGCTCCCCGGCGATTTCGTCCCGCCGATCTTCCTCAGGCACTTCATCGACAGACTCTTCAGCGACGGCGTCCAGTCCCTGTTGCGTTATTTCCTCGGCGGTATCCGCCGCGGAAACCTCGAGATCATCTCGTTGCGACACGGCCGGGATCTCGTCGCCGGTTCCGGCTTCCGTATCCTCTACGAGCGCGTCCGCCTGTACTGCGGCAATGTCCTCGGGTTCCTTGGCGGCCTCCCCGACCCCGGCAGCCAGCTCATCGCCGGACAGGCCCGGCGGCTCGGGCACGGCGAACAGCGTCGGCGGCGCATCGACACTGTCGGCGTCGAGAACCGTATCGGGTGGCACATCGCCGCCTACAAGCTCGCCGATCTCCGCCAGCAGGTCCGGTTGACTGGCGACATGCTGACCCGCCGAGACCGCATCGCGCATGTGATGCAGCTCATCGAAACTTCGCTGTACGAGATCGACGACAGCGTCCGGCGCGGCGGCGGCGCTACCCGAGAGTCTCGTGATGAGACCCTCGACTTCGTGACTGAGGTCGCCCATTGCCGAGATCCCGGCCATTCGGGCGCCACCCTTGAGCGTGTGCAGCAGTCGCTGCAGCTCGACGAGTCTGTCCGGCGAGGGCTCGTCGCCACGAAGATCCGCCAGAGCCAGTTCTGCGCTTTCGAGTAACTCTGCTGCTTCGTCCGCGAAGATGGCGGCGATTTCCGGGTCGAAATCGACCTCCTCCACAACGGCTGGCGGTGGCGACTCCTCGGGGGCCGCCGGGTGCGCCGAAACGAGCGCCTGCAACTGCTCCCGCAGAGTGGTAGTGTCGTCGGAGAATTCCTCATTCGCGCTTAGCGAGTCGGCCATGCGCTCCAGGGTGTCGGCCGTGTTTTTCAGGGCCGCCAGTCCATCTTCTTCGAGCTGTCCTTCAGTCTCGTACAGTTTGGCGAGATAGCCCGCAAGCGGTTCCGTCAGCTCGATCGCCGGCTCGAATCCAGCCATGTTCGCGCTACCGAGCAACGTGTGCGACGCCCTGAACAGCGGTTCCTCGACGACGGCAGGTACCGAAGAGGACTCCATCGCAGCGACGCTCTCGCGAATCGTAACGAGATGGCCACGCATCTCCTTGACGAAGATATCCGCGAGAACGGGGTCCATCTGCGCTGAGTCGCTCTCCCCATCGCTGCCATCCTGCTCTTGCGTCGCGGCGGCAACGCCGGCGGTGTCGTCCGGCGATATCGTCGTCGCGGAACTACCGTCTGCGAGTGCTGCGGCCTCTCGCGTCAGCGACTCGGTGTCGGCAGTGGGCTCCGTGCCGATTTCAAGCTGCTCGACGAGATCAGGCAGAAAATCGGCCGCTCTCTCCAGGAAGCCGACGATTTCGTCGCTCGATTCCAGCGTCTGGTTGATGATTCGGTTGAGGAGATTCTCGACGCTCCACGCGAACTCGGCGATGATTTCGGCGCCGACCATGCGACCGCTTCCCTTGAGCGTGTGGAAGGAACGCCGCGCCGCAGTCAACGCTTCGAAGTCTTCCCGATTTTCGCTCCAGGCAGGCAGATGGCGCCGCAGACTTGCAATCTCTTCTTTCGCTTCCTCAATAAAGATTTCGACGAGTTCCGGATCGGGGCGATCCGATTCAGATTTCATGACGGCCGGATGTTGCGTTATCGTCGCTGAACTCGCGGCTTCGGGCTCCGCTTCGGCTTCGGCCTCGAGCGCCTCGACGCGCGCGGAAAGTTCCTCTTCGTCCGGCACCCTTGACGCGCTGTCGAGAAGGTCGAGACAGCGTTCGGCATTCTCGAGCATGTACCAGGGATCGCGGCGGCCGGCGCTGATCGTCTCGAGATAATATTCCAGGCTTACAACGGAATCCGCGAGCCGCTCGGTCAGCATCGCGGATAACGGCTCCACGCCGGGAGCCAGACGGCTCGAGACTATCGTGCCTATTCGTTCGGCGACGGCCACAGCGCGGGTCTTGCCCAGCATCATGAGGCCGGCAGTAATCCCTCTGAGCTGCGGTCCGACCTGATCGAGCATGCGAACATCGCCGGGGTGATTGACGAGCGCGACGATAGCTTCCTTGATACGGGCAAGATTGACGATGCATTCGCCGACTACGGAAGCAGTCGCCTGGCGTAGCTGCGTTGCCGCGCTCTCCGTGGCTTCAGCGTCGCGGTCGCCCGGAGCCGCTGCCTTTACGAGCTCCGTATCAAGCGCATCCTCAACATCCAGCATCGTGGCCGCCACCTGCTCGAGAGCGGCTGATTCTGGCGTGCGGTTGTTATCGACAAAGGTCTTCAGCGATTGTGTTTGTTCCTGGATCGCATCGCGGGCGTCGGCGAGCCCCAGGACACCGAGCGTGTCGCTGATCTTCTTCAGCATGTCGAGCTGCGGTACGAGATCCTCGATGTTCTCCATTCCCGTGCGAACGTAGATATCGAGTACGTCTTTGACGCTGCCGAGGTCCTCCTTGATCGCTACCGCAACGGCTTGCATGAGCTTGGCACTGGGTCCCGCCAGCCCTTCTCTGGCGCTCGCCAACTGCTCCTCCTCGGGAACCAGTTCACCAAGTCCGTAGGTCGAGCGGATGCTGACGAGACGCTCGCTGTCGCTCTTGGCGCGCGCCGCATAGTAGAGCAGGCTGTTGACCAGCTCGACCGGCGGTGCCTCGTCGAACGCGCCTTCACCGCGGTCCTGAAGCCGCTTGAGCTGCCTATCGGCCTGACCAACCAATCGCTTCAGCGGGATCGATGCCTCGAGTCCATGGTCCTTCAACGCCTCCAGAACACCCGTCAGAACGAACCAGAGTTGCCGGACAGGCTCGAGCGACGCCGTCTCTTCCAGCTCGCGACTGACGCGAATGAGCTCGCGCAGATTTTCGTCGGTATCCTGATCCCTGATCCAGCCCAGAAGCGCAGCCTGAAACTCGATTCGCAAACCTGCTACGAGACGTTTGAACGCCGCGACATCGTCGTCGGACAGGTTCACGCCCTGGGCAAACCCGGCGTCGGGCAGGGTCGGTGCCTGATTCAGCAGCACGATGGAACCTTCTGACATCAGTTCCCGGCCGCGATGGCTGCGCAGGTCGTTGAGAAGCGGAAGCAGCACCAGCGCAAGATCCTTGCCACCGCCCATGAGCCTGTCGAGGTAAGCCGGCAGCTGAACCATCGCGCGAACGAGCGTCTCTACGCCCTGGTCGATTTCGTCCTGATCGCTCGCTGACGCGAGGTAGCGACAAGTCTCCTCCATCTCCTCCGCAAGCAGCGCCGCGCCGTGAATTTCGGCGATCTTGAGCGCACCTTGCGACTGATGCATCAGCTCCGCGCAGCGCATCATCGTCCGTTTGTCGGCACCGCCGTCGACGAAGTGCTCCAGCTGCGCGCGGGCTTCATCCAGCGTCGCGACCAGTTCGTTACTGACCAGATCGAGCGACTGAGCAGCCATTTCGTTCATGGGGGGCTCGCCTCGTCAGCCCGACTGAAGACGTTGTTCGACAGGGGCTTCCTCCGCCGATTCCGCTTTTGACGCCACCGCCTCACCCTGCTTCAGGCTCACGGCGACTTCCTGCTGACTGAGAATCCCGGTTCCGGTCGGAGCGTTCGGCAGCACGAATCCGCTCACGGTCTTGCGTAGCTGACTCGCCAACTGCGACAGCTTGCTAATGGCATTGGAAGTCGAAGCCGTTGACTCCATCGCTTTCGAGCTGATCTCCTGCAAGACCTGCATGTTTTTCGAAATATTGGCGGCGGCCTCGTCCTGGTCCTTGGAAGAGGTGGAGATATTCTGGACCAGGCTCGCGATCTGATGGGAAACCTGTTCGATCTCGATCAGGGCGGCACCGGCATTCTCGGCCAGCAGCGAGCCGCCGACAACGTCGGTCGTGCTGCGCTCCATCGCGACAACGGCTTCATTCGTATCCGATTGAATCGTGCTGACGAGGACTTCGATCTGCTTGGTTGCGTTACCCGATCGCTCCGCAAGCTTCTGCACTTCGTCGGCCACGACGGCGAAACCACGCCCGGCCTCGCCGGCCCGCGATGCCTCAATCGACGCATTCAAGGCGAGAATGTTGGTCTGTTCTGCGATTTCCTCGATCAGCGCGACGATATTGCCGATCTCCTGGGAGCTCTCCCCGAGCCGCTTGATGCGCTGCGACGTCTCCTGAATCGTCTCGCGAATCGTGTTCATGCCCTGGATGTTGCGGCGAACGGCCTCTCCACCCTTGTGAGCCACATCGACAGAGTGTCGTGCCACGTCGGAGCAGCGCTCCGCATTTCCCGAGACTTCCTCGATCGCTGCGACGACCTGGCCGATCGACATCGTTGCCGCGCTCGCCTGCTTCGATTGGGTCTCGCTGGCCCTGACGAGATGTTGTGACGCTGCCTCCGTTTGCTTCGCGGCAGCATCGACCAGGATGGAAGAATCCTTGATCGTCGTTACGAGATCGCGAAGCGCTTCGATCGCGTAGTTGATCGAATCGGCAATCGCGCCCGTGATGTCTTCGGTCACCGTCGCCTGGACCGTAAGATCACCATCGGCAAGGGACGAGAGCTCATCGAGGAGGCGCAATATCGCTTGCTGGTTCTGCTCGTTCTGCTCGGCCTGCAGACTCGCTGCGCGCCGCAGATCCCCCGCGCGGTGATACGCAACCACCATGAGCAGCACGAGGATGAGCGCGCCAGTCACCAGCGCCAGCATCATGCGACCATCGCCCGTGTCGGCTCCGCCGTTTATCCAGAGCAGCGCGATCGCGCTTCCGAGCACGCCGACGAGAGCCAGAGTGAGCAGCGTGAGGAGCGTCGCCCAGGGACTTTTTTTCAGCATCGCTTCACCTATGCCTCCACTTCTTCGCCTGCGCGGAGAAACTGCTCGTCCTGGAGCAACTTTGGGAGACTGAAGCACGGCCATGCCTCGTCGTCCCGCTGGTAGCCGCCATCGAGATAATTGTCACAGCGGATTACGGTTTGTGGAGCCGCATCCGAATAGTTGCCCGAATTGAACCGGCGAAAGCCGACAACTTCGTCGACCAGCATTCCGGTCGGGACGTCGCGGCTGGCCAGGACGAGAACGCGCGAGTGACGATCCGTATGCGACGCGCCGCCACCGAGAAACGCTTTCAGATCGATGACCGTAATGAGCTGGCCGCGCACATTGGCGATACCTCTGAGCCACGGCTTCGCTCCCGGAACCCGCGTTATCGAGTCCGGCACGGCGAGCACTTCGCGAATATCGCTCCTGGCAGAAACAAAGCCCTCCTTGCCGAGCCTGAAGCCGACGCCGATCCATTCCTCGCCCTGTTCCTCCTGGTCGGCTCGACTCGCGATCGCCGCACGCGCACGCTGTTCGAGAGCTACCAGAAGGTCGAATGGCCGGTCGCTAAGATCACTGAGCGTCAAGCAAGACTCCCGGCGGATCGGTTCAGGATCTCTTCGGCCTTCGCAACGAGAGCCGTCGCGGATACGGGTTTCACCAGGTAGTCGACCGCGCCCTGACGCAAACCCCAGATTCGGTCCGTCTCCTGGCTTTTCGTCGTGACCATGACGACCGGTATCGATTGCGTCGATGGATCGCGGTTCAGGGTGCGCGTCGCCTGAAAGCCATTGACGTCGGGCATGACAACGTCCATCAGAATAAGGTCCGGGCGCATCTCACGCGCGAGCGCGATGCACTCCGAACCGCTGGTTGCGGACACGGTCTCGAAACCGTGTTTCTCCAGCGCAGTCTTCATGACATGCACTTCCGTGGGGGAATCGTCGACGATCATTACTAACGCCATGACGCTTTAAATCCTGTCGTTTTACTTCGAAGTATGGGTTTGGATTGCACCGAGAAGCTCGTCCTTGGTGAATGGCTTCGTCAGATATTGCTCCGAGCCCACGAGTCGTCCGCGTGCCCGGTCGAAAAGTCCGTCCTTGCTCGACAGCATGATGACGGGAGTCTCCTTGAACACTTGATTGTTCTTGATCAGCGAACAAGTTTGATAACCGTCGAGCCTGGGCATCATGATGTCGACAAAAATGATATCGGGATGATGGTCCGCGATCTTTGCCAGGGCATCGAAGCCATCGACCGCCGTGAAGACTTCGCAGCCTTCCTTTGCCAGCAACGTCTCTGCCGTCCTGCGAATGGTCTTGCTGTCGTCAATGACCAGAATTTTCAACCCTTCCAGGTCATTTTTGGGCACAGCGGCACTTCCATTCGACACGCACAGTTCCTCAATGAACGCTCAAGATCCAGGCAGGAGGCGACGAAAAGGATCACCGCGCCCAGCTGCCATTCTACATACACGCATGAAGCCTTCCAACGAAGTTGAACGGGCAATATGGCAATTCGTTTCGGCGCCATTTTCGATGACGACCGGACGGCTGGCATACGTTCTGGCGCCTGATCAAGGTATGGCAGCCCGGCAATCTTGTGCGACACTGCAAATCCCCACGAATTATGTGAAGAGGATCTTGGATGAGCGGTACGCGGCGCCTGCTGGGAGTCGTCATGGACCCGATCGAGAGCATCGTGCCGTCAAAGGACTCGACGCTCGCGATGATGCTAGCCGCTCAGAATCGCGGCTGGACGCTGATTTACCTCACGCAGAACGACCTGTGCGTTCAGGACGGAATCGCGCTCGGGCGAGGCGCCGAGCTCTCCGTCGCGGATGATCCGGAGCGCTGGTTCGAGCTTCGCGACGCCTGGACGGGAAGACTCGACGAACTCGATGTCATTCTCATGCGCAAGGATCCGCCGTTCGATATGGAGTACGTCTATACGACCTATATTCTCGAGCTCGCCGAGATGCGCGGCGCGATGGTCGTCAACCGGCCGGCCAGCCTGCGTGATATTAATGAGAAAGCGTATACGTGCTGGTTCCCGGATTACGTACCGCGTTGCCTGATTTCCCGCGAACAGCACGAACTCAAGCAGTTCCTCGAGCGCGAGGGAAAAATCGTCGTCAAACCCCTCGACGGCATGGGCGGGAAATCGATCTTCGTCGTCTCGTCCGGCGATCCGAATACCAGCGTCATTCTCGAGACGATGACGGACAACGGCAACTGCTTCGCGCTGGCGCAACAGTTCATCCCCGAGATCGCGGACGGCGACAAACGCATACTCCTTATCGACGGAGAGGCCATTGACTACGCATTGGCCAGAATTCCGGCCCCGGGAGAGAGTCGCGGCAATCTGGTGGTCGGGGCTCGAGGCGAGGGTCGCGAGCTGACAGCTCGCGATCGCGAGATTGCGGCGGCGGTCGGGCCGACGCTGCGCGACAAGGGCGTCGTCTTCGCCGGGATCGACGTGATCGGCGACTACCTGACCGAAATCAACGTGACGAGCCCCACGGGAATCCGTGAGCTCGACCGGAGCTTCGACCTCACGATCTCCGACGAGCTCCTGGACGCTATCGACCGCAGGCTCCGTCTCGCCTGAACCGTTGATCGACATGCAACGAACCGTCCCGCTTAGCGTCGCGATCATCGTCATGCTGCTGGCCGGGTGTTCTGCCGAACCGCCGCCGCAGCAGTCACGCATCTACTCGATGGGAACCTGGGTCGATGTCAGTATTCGAGGCGCGCCCGCGGCGACCGCCGAATCAGCCCTTGACCGCGTCCGGACCCTGCTGGCCTCCTACGAGCGTGACTATTACGCATGGGCTCCGGGACAGCTTGCGGACCTGAACGCCAGCATCGCAAACGGAGAGCCCGCGCGCGTCAGCACGGAGCTCGCGGCATTGATCCGCGAGGCACAACGGCTCTCGGCTCTGAGCGACGGGGCGTTCGAACCGGGTCTGGGCGCGCTGGTCGAGCTGTGGGGTTTTCAATCGCCCCTCGCCGCGCGCTCGTCGCCACCGTCGCAGGCTGAAATCGATGCACGGCTGGCTGCCGCAACGATCGGCGCGTTGGACATCAGCGGCACGATCATCGTCAGTGAGACACAGAATATTCTTCTCGATCTGGGTGGGATCGCGAAAGGGGCAGCAGTTGACGCCATCGTCGCTACGCTCCTCGATGCCGGCATCGAGCACGCACTGGTCAATGCCGGCGGCGATCTGCGCGCCGTCGGCCGATCGGGCGGAGCAGGCGGAGAGCGGCCGTGGCGCGTCGGAATACGCCACCCGCGTGGTCCCGGCCTGCTCGGAAACATCGAGCTCGATCGCAACGAAGCCGCATTTACGTCGGGTGATTATGAGCGCTTCTTCGAAGTCGATGGCGCGCGGCTACACCATATTCTCGATCCCGCGACCGGGTACCCGATCAGCCATACCCAGGCAGTTACCGTAATCGCCGCCAGCGGCACGCTGGCTGACGCCGCAGCGACGGCCGTCTTCGTCGCGGGTCCCGAGCGATGGCGTGCAACGGCGCGAGCGCTCGGCGTCGATACCGTGCTGCGCGTCGATGCCGACGGCAGCCTCGAGATGACCAGCTCGATGCGAGATCGGCTGAACCCGGCCGCCGCAGCCGATTCGGATATAATCACGCCGCCTGGTCAGGACGAATCGGATTGATAGAAGCTCCCGCGACAACGAATGTCAGCGACAGATTGAGTTCGACCCTGTTCGTAGCGGCGCTTTTTCACGGCGTTGTCATTCTCGGCGTCACCTTTACCAGCGCTCCTCCGACCGAGGGCGACGCGCTCCCTACGCTCCGAATCACGCTCGTGGCCGATAACGATGAACTCGAGCCCGATCCCGACGACGCCGATTTTCTTGCACAGCGTTCGCAATTGGGTTCAGGAGAACTCGCGGATGGCGACCGGCCGACGCGAACGCTCGGTGCGGGCGCGAGTGACATGCAGGCAGGGGATCCCGGGTCGCAGGCAACGAACGACGGTCAACCACGCGAACTCGCAGAAAGCGCCAATCTGCTGCTGACTCGCAACCCTTCCGAGCAGCAAACCGAAGCTTCTCCGCGACCGAACGAGGCGCCCGCCGAGCGCGCGCAACGCGCCGCGCAGCTGCTCGCTGGAACTGTCATTCCGACCACGGCAACCGAGCTGGATTCTGTCGCTCGCTTGTCCGCAAGCGAAGTACGCGAACTATTGGCCAGTCCCAGCACGCGAAATTCTTCGGTCGCGAGCTATCTGAACGCCTGGCGCGGGCGCGTCGAGCAGGTCGGTACGCGAAACTTTCCGGCGCAGGCCCTGGCCACCGCCGTCGCCGAGAATCCGACGCTGGAGGTAGCTATTGACGCGAACGGCGACCTCATCGACATCATCGTCAGGCAATCCTCGGGAGATCCCCGCCTGGATCAGGCCGCGCTCACGATCCTGCGCATGGCCGCTCCGTTCGAGCCGTTGCCGGAGGAAGTTCGCTCGGAATATGACGTACTGCGATTCGCTTACGAATGGGATTTCGACGAAGGTTGACGCAATTAGCCGACATTAAGCGGCGATCGCCGATGCAATCAGGGTGGGTGCCCTGCGGTATCGCGACGCAGTCAGTTAAGATAAGACCCGGTACGAGAACCGGTAAGTGAGTCCGGATGCGGACATTACAAAATCATTTTCTAATCGCCATGCCCGCGATGGGTGATCCGAATTTCAGCGGAACCGTAACCTATCTCTGCCAGCACTCTGACCAGGGAGCTCTCGGTATCATCATTAATCGCCCGCTGGACATGCAGGTCGGCGAAGTTTTTCGGCAGCTCGAACTGGAAGTAGTCGACAGCGACCAGTCCGAGCGCCCCGTGCTCGGCGGCGGGCCCGTAAAACCGGGCATGGGATTCGTGCTGCATCGGTCAGACGAAGATTTCGAGTCGACTCTGGACACGGAGGGTACCGACATCAGGGTTACGGTATCGAAGGATATCCTGAGCGCTATGGCAAGCGGCAACGGTCCGGAGCCCGCTCTCGTCGCCCTGGGGTACGCGGGCTGGGAAGCCGGACAGCTTGAATCCGAACTGGCGGCGAATGCCTGGTTGAGCGTACCTGCAGACCCGGAGGTCGTTTTCGAAACGCCGTTCAGGGAGCGTTGGGCCGCTGCGGCTGGCATCCTCGGGGTGGACATTAATCAACTGTCGGCCTACTCCGGCAATGCCTGAAGCGGCACCAGGCTCGACCCGGTGACGTCCGAGCGGAGTCCCGACGTACTGTTAGCTTTCGACTTTGGCCTCAGGCGAATTGGCGTCGCCAGTGGTAACCTCCGCACGCGCACTGCGTCGCCGGTTACGACCCTGACCGTCGGCAGCGATGTTCCCTGGGTCGAGTTGGATCGTACGATTGACGAATGGCAGCCTGGACAATTGGTCGTCGGCTTACCCGACTCCGGATCGGCGAGTGACATTTGTGAACGCATTCAGGAGTTCATCGCTGCGTTACGCGGCCGTTACGAGATCCCGGTCGCAAGCGTCGACGAGTCCTACACCTCGCGTGCCGCGCAGTCCGACCTTCGCGATGCCCGCAGATCCGGCACCAGGACCCGACGCGTGCGAAAAGAATTGATCGACAGCCATGCCGCGTGCCTGATCGCCGAACAGTGGATGAAGGAATGACTATCGCGCAGATTAGTGCCCATGGCCGGCTGCGGCACCTGCTAACCCTGGAAGACCTGGATCGGGAACACATTCAGATGATCATCGACCGGGCGTCGGCATATCTGACAAAGGTCGGCCAGCCTCCGGCTCACGACACGATTCTGCGCGGCATGACCGTCGCGAATTTATTCTTCGAGGCCAGCACCCGGACGCGAGCGTCGTTCGAGCTCGCGGCGAAGCGGCTCAATGCCGACGTCTTGAATCTCGACGTCAACACATCGTCGCGCGCCAAGGGTGAAAGCGTTATGGA
Source organism: Rhodospirillaceae bacterium (assembly GCA_024638465.1). Lineage (GTDB taxonomy): Bacteria > Pseudomonadota > Gammaproteobacteria > Steroidobacterales > Rariloculaceae > SMWC01. Next base: position 32,355 of record JAHEKF010000010.1, read on the forward strand.
TACGATTTTCACGCTACAAGCAATGCAGATCGATATGTTCGTGGTTCGCGATGCCAGTACCGGCGTGCCCGCCGAAATCGCCAGGAACGTAGAACCTCATGTCTGTGTCCTCAACGCCGGCGAATCGGAAGTCTCCCATCCTACCCAGGGATTACTGGATCTCATGACTATCCTCGAGCATCGCCCTGACATCGAGAATCTACGCATCGCGATCGTCGGGGACATCAGGCATTCACGCGTCGCCAGATCCGCGTACCACGCGTTAACCAAGTACGGTGTCAAAGAACTGCGACTCGTTGGTCCTCCCGAGCTGTTACCCGATAGCAGCTTCGACGGTGCGAAGCTCTGCAGCGACGTCGATGAGGGCATACGCGGTGCCGACGTCGTGATGGCGCTGCGGATTCAGCGCGAACGATTCACCGAACTCGGCGCGATCCCCGATCCGCAGGAATATGCCCGACGCTATGGACTGACGCCGGAACGACTCGCGATTACCGCCCCGAACTCGATCGTCATGCATCCGGGACCGATGAATCGCGGCGTCGAGATCTCCGGCGAGGTCGCGGACGGCCCGCATTCGGTTATCGAGCGTCAGGTGACCAACGGCATGGCGGTTCGAATGGCCGTGCTGGCGCTCGCTCACGAGCATGTTCGTGACATGCAAGGAATCTCGGCTTGAGCATGTCCGGCAATCGCGACACGATCGCGCTCGAGGATGCCGAAATCATCGCGCGACGATCGTTTCCGGGCGATCAGCACATCATCCGACTCGCGGCACCGCGCTGCGCAGCCAAAGCAACGCCTGGCAGCTTCGCGCACCTGACCTGCGATCCGACCGTGCCGATGCGCCGGCCGCTGTCGATTATGCTTGCCGACCCCACTGCCGGATGGGTCGAGTTCCTGTTCAAACCCGTAGGGCACGGACTGGCCCGGCTCGCGCAACGCCCGATCGGAGACCGCGTCAGTGTTCTCGGCCCCATCGGTCGCGGTTTCGATCCCGATCCGGGCCGGCGGCGAATTATCGCGATCGGCGGCGGCGTCGGCATTCCACCCGTTTACTTTCTCGCCGAACGGCTGCGATCGAGCGCCGATTTCGAGCTGCTGGTCCTCATGGGATCGGAAGTACCGTTCCCGTTCGAGCTCGGCGACTCCAGCGAGGCGATCAACGGTATTTCCGACACCGTCTTCAAGGAGGTCAGCGACCTTGCGGAATGGGGCATTCCGTCGCGTCTGGCCAGCAACGCCGGCTACGGCGGGTGTCATGCCGGGCACGTGCCTGAGCTGGCACGCGACTGGCTGGAGGGCTGTGTATACGAGGAGCTGGCGAACGTTCAAATCGTCGCGTGCGGCCCCATGGCGATGCTTGAAGCCACGGCCAGGCTTGCGCAGGAGTTCAACCTGCCATGTCAGGTCGCTGTCGAGGAGTACATGGCTTGCGGCGTAGGTGGCTGTGCCGGTTGTACGCTCCTCGTGCAAACTCCGGATGGTCCTGCGATGAAACGGGTCTGTGTGGACGGCCCCGTATTCGAAGCGCGTGACGTGTTCGCGCAGACCGCGGCGGCCGCGATTTAGCCGAAGTTGATCTTCGCCTCGAGATTGGCTCGCGAGTCGGCGTTCGCGAGCGCCTCTTCCATGCTGATTTTGCCGTCACGGTAAAGGTCCAGCAGGGCATCGTCGAAACACTGCATGCCGGGCTCGTTGGTATTTTTGAACGCTTCCTTGACGTTACTGATGTCGCCCTTGAGGATGAGTTCCGAGATGTGCGGCGTATTGAGCATGATCTCGACGGCCGCGACGCGATCGCCGTCTTTTCCACGCACGAGACGCTGCGAGATGATCGCGCGCGTGTATTGCGACAGATCCATGAAAACCTGTTTGTGCTGATCGTTAGGATACATATTGATGATCCGATCGAGCGTCTCCGGCGAATTGTTCGCATGCAGCGTCGCGATCGCGAGATGACCGGTTCCCGCAAGATCGATCGCCGCCTGCATGGTTTCACGATCCCGGATCTCGCCAATCAATATGACGTCAGGCGCCTCCCGCATCGCACTGCGCAGTGCGCGATCGTAGGATTTTGTATCCAGACCGACCTCGCGCTGGTTGACGATTGATTTCTCGTTGCTATGCAGAAACTCGATCGGATCTTCAATCGTAACGATATGCGATGCCGAGTGAAGATTCCGGTGATTGATCATGGCTGCCAGAGTCGTGGATTTACCCGACCCGCTCGCACCAACCATCAGGATCAAGCCGCGCCGCAGCATGACGAGATCTTTTATGTTCTCCGGCATTCCGAGCTCTTCGAGAACCGGGAGATCGGGCGTGATGAATCTGAGCACCATCGCCACGTTGCCGCGTTGATGAAAAACATTGACTCGAAATCGCCCGAGCCCGGGCTCGGAAACGGCGAAATCGATCTCGAACTCGCGAGTGAATTCTTCGAGCTGCTCTTCGTTCATGAGCTCGAGCGCCGCCTGGCGGACCATTTTGGGCGATAGTTCCATCTGATTGACGGGAAGCAGCTTGCCGTCAATCTTGATCATGACAGGAGCGAACGTGGTAAAGAAAAGGTCGGACGCGTTCTTGTCCACCATGAGCTTGAAGAGAGGTTTAACGTTCATCGCGATCGCGTAACAGGGCCTTTGATCGGAGGCTAGTAGGGCGCAGCTTTCTCATTCTCTTCGATAAGATGCAGGCTCTCGGAGTGTTTCGTGGCCGTGTTCGATTCACGATTACTGTCGAGCTTGATCTTGAGCCTGAGCTCGTTTTTCGAATCCGCGTTCCGAAGTGCCTCTTCGTACGAGATAACACCTTCCTCGAAGAGCTGGAAAAGCGCCTGATCGAAAGTCTGCATCCCGAGGCGGGTCGACTTCGACATGACTTCCTTGATCTGGGCAACCTCGCCACGAAATATCAGATCGTTGATGAGCGGCGACGCCAGCATAATTTCCATCGCCGCGACCCGGCCGAGATTATTCTCGCGCGGTATCAATCGCTGCGACACCATCGCTTTTACGTTCAGCGACAGGTCCATCAGCAGCTGATGCCTGCGTTCTTCGGGGAAGAAGTTAATGATGCGGTCGAGTGCCTGATTAGCGCTGTTTGCGTGCAGCGTAGCTACGCAGAGATGTCCGGTCTCGGCAAACTGAATTCCGTACTCCATGGTTTCGCGATCGCGGATCTCGCCGATCATGATCACATCGGGCGCCTGCCGCAGCGTGTTCTTCAGCGCATTGTGCCAGCTCTCGGTGTCCACGCCGACTTCCCGGTGAGTAACGACGCAACCGTTATGCGGATGCACGTACTCGACCGGATCCTCGATCGTGATGATGTGACCTTTCGAGTTCGCGTTGCGGTGACCGATCATGGCAGCCAGCGTCGTCGACTTACCTGAGCCAGTTCCACCGACTACGAGACAGAGCCCGCGCTTGACCATCGCGACATCCATGAGTTGTTTCGGAAGCTCCAGTTCGTCGAAAGTTGGAATCTTGGTTTCAATCGTTCTCAGTACAGCGCCGACATGTCCCTGAGCGACGAATGCGCTGACACGAAACCGGCCGATTCCCTGCGGGGCTATCGCGAAGTTGCATTCCTTCGTCGCATCGAACTCGCGCGACTGCTTGTCATTCATGATCGAGCGAACGATCAGCGAACTTTGCTCAGGACTCAAAGGCTTGTCGGCGAACGGCTGGATGCCTCCGTCGATTTTTATCGCCGGAGGAAAATGCGCCGTAACGAAGAGGTCGGAACCATTGTTCTCGACCATCTTCTTAAGGAGATTCTGTGTTAGCCGAATTGCTTGGTCGCGTTCCATCGCAACCTACTCCTTCTCTAGCGCTATGCTAGAAATTCTCCTTGTTGACCGCACGGAAACGAGCCTCTTCCTTGGTGATGAAGCCTTTCGCCATGAGTTCCTGCAAATTCTGATCGAGGGTCTGCATTCCCTGCGCCTGACCAGTCTGAATCGCAGAATACATTTGCGCGATCTTGCCTTCGCGAATGAGATTACGAATCGCAGGCGATCCGATCATGATTTCGTGAGCGGCGATTCTTCCGCCGCCGGTTCGCTTCAGCAGCGTCTGCGAGATTACTGCACGCAGAGACTCCGAAAGCATGCTTCGAACCATCTCTTTCTCCGCAGCCGGAAATACGTCGACGACGCGGTCGATAGTCTTCGCCGCGGAACTCGTGTGCAGAGTACCGAACACGAGATGGCCCGTTTCGGCAGCCGTCAACGCGAGACGGATGGTTTCCAGATCCCTCATCTCGCCGACGAGAATAATGTCCGGATCCTCACGCAAGGCCGAACGCAGGGCTTCGGCGAAGCCGAGTGTGTCGCGATGCACTTCGCGCTGGTTGACCAGCGACTTCTTACTCTCGTGCACGAACTCGATCGGGTCCTCGATCGTGAGTATATGATCGGGCTTCGTGTCGTTGATGAAATCGATCATTGCGGCAAGCGTTGTCGACTTTCCGGAGCCGGTCGGGCCGGTGACGAGCACGAGACCGCGCGGGTGCATCGAAACGTCCTTGAAGATTCGTGGCGCTCCCAGGTCGTCGAGCGTCAGGATCTCGGATGGAATCGTACGGAACACTGCGGAACAGCCGCGATTCTGATTGAAAGCGTTGACTCTGAATCGAGCCAGTTTCGGGATCTCGAACGAAAAGTCGGTTTCGAGAAACTCTTCGAAATCCTTTCGCTGCTTATCGTTCATGATGTCATACACCATGCTGTGCACTTGCTTGTGCTTCAGCGATGGCATATTCACCCGTTTGACGTCACCGTCGACACGGATAATCGGTGGCACACCAGCCGAAAGGTGCAGATCCGAGGCGTTGTTCTTAACGGCAAACGCGAGAAGCTGAGCGATGTCTACGGCGGCCATGAAGCGCCCTCTGCAGCATTGATTCCGTACCCCGAAATTGGGGTTACCATATGCGATACATAGTATAGGCTAGGGTCCTGGCAAAGCGTGACTCATATCACGGACCACATCGCAGAAACGGTCGAAAGGGTCCGGAAAGCGCAATCTGACGCATCTCAGAGCGCTGAAATACCTGTCATTCTTGCCGTCAGCAAGCGACAACCCGTGGCAGCGATTCGGTCCGCGTTCGAGTGCGGACTGCGAAATTTCGGGGAAAACGTCGTCCAGGAAGCTCTACCGAAGATCGAGGCGCTCGCAGCACTCGAGATCTGCTGGCATTTCATCGGCCGGATTCAATCCAACAAGACCCGCGACATCGCCGCGCATTTCGATTGGGTTCACACGATCGACCGTTTCAAGATTGCCCAGCGTTTGAACGATCAACGACCACGCTATGCGCCACCGTTGAACGTCTGTATTCAGGTCAACCAGGCGGGCGAATCGCAGAAAGGCGGAATCGCGGAATCCGGGCTCCGCGAACTTGCCGCCGCCGTGACCGGGTTGCCCAGGTTGCGGTTCCGCGGGCTCATGTCGCTGCCGCCCGCGGCCGGTGACCCGGAGAACAGCGCGCCCTATTTCGCCCGACTACGCGAGCTTAAGGAGGAGCTCGAGGCTGAGGGCTTCGCTGCGGACACGCTGTCCATGGGGATGTCCCGCGACCTGGACGTGGCGATCCGCGAAGGAAGCACTATCGTACGAGTAGGTACTGCGATCTTCGGGCCGAGGCCGGACTTATGAGGCAACGACACGATCGAGATCTCTCGCTACCGGCCATGCTATCTTTCCGTTCCGACATGACTGACTACCCCATAGTGCGCCATGCGTGACTCCCTATTCTTTCTGATCAGAGTACTGAGCCACCTCTACCTGCTGTTGTTCCTGCTCAGGTTCATCATGCAGTGGATTCGGGCGGATTTTTATAACCCGCTGGCACAGTTTATCGTTCGCGCTACGGATCCTCTGGTCATCCCGGCTCGCAAGATCATTCCCGCGAGCGCAACAATAGACGTTCCGACGCTGGTCGTTCTGCTCGTCCTGCAGGTAGCGGCGACGTGGCTGCTGTTGTCGGTTGCGTCCGTGCCAACCGGCGCGCTGCAACTGCTCGAGTTCGCCTTCCTGAGGCTGATCACACTCACGCTCTCGCTCTATACCTGGACGATCCTCGTGCAGGTCATTCTCAGTTGGGTGAGTCCGGGCGGGTATCACCCGCTTGGAATGATTCTTGGCGAGCTAAATGAGCCCGTCCTGCGACCTATTCGAAGAATTCTGCCGCCGATATCCGGCCTCGATCTCTCTCCGCTTCTGGCGGTGATTCTGATCCAGGCGGTATCACTGGCGATCCCGCTGCCCAATCTTCTTCGCTAGGCGCGCGCAGCGGCACTCGCAAGATCCCCACGCTCACTGGCTGGAACGATGAAGCGCCCGAAGCGCTGCTTCACCGCAGGAAATACGCTAGTATCTGATCACCGTTGACGCGGCGGAGATGAGGATGAATAGAAGGGCGCTGCTACTGCCATTGATTTGCCTGGGATTGAGCGCTGGCTGCCAGCAAGCGTCCGATCCGAACCCGTTGGGCGCGCAGGCGGCGCTGGCAAGCACGGAAACGGAGAAGGATTTTGGCGACTACGTCGTGCACTTCAACGCCTTGCCGACAAGCCAGCTCTCTCCGGATATTGCCCGACAGTACGACATCGTACGAAGCGACAATCGCGCAATCCTCAACGTCAGCATTATCAAGAAGAATCCGGGATCGCTCGGCACTTCGGTGTCGGGTGCAGTTTCCGCATCCGCTATTAATCTCACGGGTCAGCTCAAGAACATCGCTGTCAGAGAGATCCGGGAGGAGACAGCGATCTACTATATCGGCGAAGTAATGGTCAGCAACGAAGAGACGCTGATCTTCACCATCGACGTTACGCCTTTGAACGAATCGAGCCGTTTTTCGATTCGCTACATGAAGCAATTCTTCGTCGACTGACGCTGACTACTTCTTGTGGGCTTTCTTCACCTCATTGCGGATGCGAATCAGATCGCCGTGGGTTACGTACAGTAGCTCGGCGACCTTTCTGACGACGTAGTCCTCGTGCTTGTCGAGATGATCGTCGGCGAGTGCGATCTTCCACAGCATTTCGATAACGGCGTGCTTCTCCGCAACCGACAGATTCTCATGCAACAGACGCGTGAATTCCTGCAGAGACACGGAGTGATCCGCTTTCGCTTCAGCTTCTTTGATCAGTAACGTCGTCTCGTCTTCAGTCAGGTCGAAATGCGTCTGCAGATGGCGGATAACTGCTTCGGCCTCCTTTATATCTTCTTCGTAGTCAGCGCGAACGACTTCAATCAGCAGCGCTGCGGTCGCCAGCCTGAGCGCGTGGTCGCGGTCTTCCGAATGCTGCTGTTCCGATCGCGCAAGCTGATTGGTAAAGATATCGCGGAGCTGCTTAAGCATCAGTGTTCCTGCCAGTCCTGCTTTTCGGAAGCGAGCGATCGAGGAATTCGACGACACGCTCACGCAATTCGACCAATCTGCCATGAAAAAAGTGTTCAGCGCCAACCATGACCTCGAGTTCCGGGCCAGGGTCGAGTGAGTTGAACCAGTCAACGACGTCGTCTGTGTCGACAACAGAATCCTCATCGCCCTGAACAACAAGCCACGGACACTGCGGCTGCTTCAGTTGCAGAGGCAGCCGCTTGACCGGCGGCGCGACCGCGACAAGCGCAATCGGCGCGACCAGATGCTCGATGCTTATCGCAACCATGGCGCCGAACGAGAACCCGGCCATCAGGAGCTCGGAATTGGGCCACCGTTGCCGCGCCCATTGAGCAATCGCGATGGCATCCGCGGCTTCGCCGCGTCCGGAATCGTAGCTGCCTTCGGACTTGCCTACCCCGCGATAATTAAATCGTATCGCTGCACAGCCGACGGCCAGAAAGGCGCGAGCGAGCGTGTGAACGACTTTGTTCTGCATCGTTCCTCCGTGCTGAGGGTGCGGATGACATACGACGGCAACGCCTCGCATAGCGTCGATTTTCGGCAGCTCCACGAGCACCTCGAGATTTCCTGCAGGGCCGGGGATCTCCTGTCTCTCGACGTCGGGAGCGCGGTCGATCATGGTAAATCCGGCATTCCGCAAACTTTCAGTCGCCGGATTCCTGTTCGAAATCGAGCGCAGCGGAATTGATGCAGTAGCGTTGCCCGGTCGGCTGCGGCCCATCCTGGAATACATGGCCCAGATGAGCTTCGCAACTGGCGCAGACAACCTCTTCACGCACCATTCCGTGACTGCGATCCTGGCGAGTTTCGACCGACCCGCCGCCAGCCGGAGACCAAAAGCTCGGCCAGCCGGTCCCGGAATCGAATTTCTCGGCGGATGAGAAAAGCTCCTCGCCGCAACAGACACAGCGATACATCCCCGAATCCTTGTTGCCGACGTAGTCCCCCGAGAACGGAGCTTCCGTCCCGGCCTCCTGGGTAACGCGGAACTGTTCGGGCGTCAGGCGCGCTTCGAGCGCTTCTCGTGAAGTGTCTCTCTTCTCGTCCATGGGGACCCTCGGTTTATTTACAGCCCGGCGTGCAAATTAATCGCGTCGGGACTTCAATGTTATCGTAAGAACCGCATGAACGGGATCGTCGATTTCCAACGCGTTACGAAACGATACGCGCAGACTACCGTACTCGAGGACCTGACGCTGACCATTGCGCCGCAAGCCGTGACTGGAATCGTCGGAGAAAGCGGCAGCGGGAAATCTACGCTATTACAACTCGTGAACGGTTTGATCCGTCCGGACGACGGGAAAGTACTCGTGTTCGGCGAGCCGCTTCCTTCCCAGGAACTGGCCGGGTTCCGGCGTCGTGTCGGCTACGCGGTCCAGGGCACGGGATTGTTCCCGCATCTGCGCGTCGCAGACAACATCGCGCTCGTCGCCAAGCTCGCGAAATGGACCGACTCCGATATCGAGTCTCGAATCACCGAGCTCATGCGTTTCATGAACCTCGAACCGGCTCTCAGGACGCGCTATCCGCACGAGCTTTCCGGTGGCCAGCAGCAACGAGTCGGCATTTGCCGGGCAATGTTTCTTCGACCGGAGATTCTGTTGCTCGATGAACCGTTCTCAGGCGTCGATCCGTTAATGAAGCGAGACATCCACGAGCGTCTGATTGCGCTATTGGCCGCCGAGCCGGCTACTGTTGTTCTCGTAACGCACGATATCGCGGAAGCGAAGCGCCTGACACAGGAGCTGGTGATCCTGAACGGTGGCCGGATCGTTCAGTCGGGAAGCATTGCCGATATTGAGCGACAACCGGCCAACGATCGGGTCGCACTACTTCTGGAAACCGGCAATGCGCTTTAGCGCCTCTCTCGTCGCAATCGTCGCGACCATTCTCATGGCGAGCCTGCACGCACAGGATCGAGCCGTCGCGGTCGGCGCCAAGAATTTTACCGAAGGTTACGTACTCGCCGAGATCATGGCGCAGCTCCTGGAGTCACGCGGTATCGAGGTCGAGCGCCGCTACGGCTTCGGCGGGACGCTGGTTGCGTTCGAAGCGCTGCGCGCGGGCGACGTCGACGTCTACGCGGAATACACGGGCACGATAAGTCAGGCGATCCTGCAGTCAAACGAGGACCTTTCGATTGGCGAGTTGACGGCAGCGCTCGATCCTCTGGGACTCGAACTACTGCCGCAGTTCGGATTCAACAATACTTACGCGCTGGCGGTAACGCCGACGACCGCTGAAACATTCAACCTGCAGTCGGTATCGGATCTCCGAAATCATCCGCAGTTGCGATTCGGACTTAGTCACGAGTTTCGCGATCGTCTCGACGGCTGGCCTGGGCTGAAAGGAGTTTATGAATTACCGCAGACGAGTTCGGGGATCGAGCACGGGCTCGCCTACCAGGCGCTGCTCGAGAACGAGATCGACGTAACGGATGCGTACTCGACAGACGGCGATCTGGAACGCTACGGGCTAGTCGTTCTCACTGACGATCTCCGGTACTTCCCTGGCTATCTCGCGATGCCACTTGCCCGGGCAGAACTCGATTCGGACGTGAAGGAGATAATTGGCGAACTGGCCGGTCGGCTCGATGACGACTCGATGCGTGCACTGAACGCCGAAGTGCTGGTCCAGCAACGCTCATTCGCGGACGTCGCGTCACGGTTTCTTCTGGCCCAGGGATTGACTGGCGACTCGCTGGCCGAACCGGCCACCATCTGGCCGACACTGGCCAATAACACGCTCGTTCACCTGAAGCTAACGGGAATCGCGCTGCTTGCTGCATGCATTGCAGGCCTGGGCATTGCGCTGGCCGTATACCGATCGCGTGCGCTGTCGGCCACGGTGCTGTACATCGCCGGTTTGCTTCAGACCATTCCATCCATTGCGCTACTGGCGCTGATGATTCCGCTTGCGGGCGTTGGCCAGACCCCCGCGATCATTGCACTATTCCTCTACTCGCTTCTGCCGATCGCGCGCAACGCAATTACAGCGCTGGTCACTATCGATCCGCTTCTTCGGCGCGTGAGCGCCGCGATAGGTCTTACTCATCGCCAACAACTGCGATACGTTTTCGTCCCGCTGGCTCTGCCCCACGTCATCGCAGGCATACGCATCGCTGCGGTCGTCAGTATCGGAACGGCGACACTGGCCGCGTTCATCGGTGCCGGTGGGCTGGGTGAACCAATCGTGACGGGCCTGGCTTTAAACAACACCAACCTGATCCTGCAAGGCGCCGTACCGGCCGCATTGCTGGCGCTCGCGACCGAGTTGTTCTTCGAGGCACTCGAACGCTGGCTGGTCCCGTCGCATCTGACGTCGGGGCGTATCGCTACCTAAGCCGACGCCTCTCCCGAATCACCGAGTATCAGGTGATTGACGTTTTTTACGAATGCGGCGGGATCATCGAGTGGCTGACCTTCGATCAGGGTCGCCTGCTCGAGAACCACCTTGGCGAGAAGATCGAACGTTTCGTCATCGGATTCACTCTCGAGCCTTACGATCAGTGGGTGATCGGGATTTATCTCGAGCGACGGCGCATCCTCGGGCGCTTCATGTCCGGCCTGCTTCAGGAGCTCGCGCATCTGAAAACCCATTTCGTTCTCTTTAAACACGAGGCAGGCAGCTGATTCCCGGAGACGGTCGCTGATACGAACCGTGTCGATTCTGTCTCGCAACGAGCGCTTGATCTTCTTCAACAACTGCTTCTCATCCTTCGATGGCTCCACCTGGACCGATGCCTCTTTGCTGTCGGACTCGAGATCGAGCTCGCCACGGCTGACGTCACGAAACGACTTGCCCTGATATTCGGTCAGATGTTGCATGACCCATTCGTCAATTCGCTCGGTCATCAGCAAGACCTCGACGCCTCGATCGCGAAGACTCTCGAGGTGAGGACTATTGCGCGCGGCAGCCGGAGATTCGGCGGTCAGATAGTAGATCTTGTCGCCTGAATGGGATTCTTCTCCGATATAGTCGCTCAGCGAGCGATCGGCTTCGGACGCTTTCGAGAAGGTGCTGGTGAATCGAAGTAAGCCGGCGATCTTCTCTCTGTTCGCTGGGTCCTCGACGATTCCTTCTTTCAGAACCGTGCCGAATGCTGCCCAGAACTGCGCATATTTTTCCGCGTCGTCCTTCGCCAGCTTCTCGAGAAGATCGAGCATCCTCTTGGTCAGCGCGTTCTTGATCGCCGCTACATTGGGATCCTGTTGAAGCAGCTCCCTCGATATGTTCAGGGACAGATCACTGGAATCGACGATACCGCGCACGAATCTGAGGTACAAAGGCAGAAACTGAGTCGCCTCGTCACTGATGAAGACACGCTGTACGTAGAGTTTTACGCCTTTCGGCGACTCGCGATTCCACAGATCGAACGGCGGCGTTGAGGGGATATAAAGCAGACTGGTGTATTCACGCTTTCCCTCTACACGATTGTGGCTCCACACGAGCGGATCGGCGAAGTCGTGGGCGATGTGCTTGTAGAACTCGACGTATTCTTCGTCCTCGATTTCAGAACGGGGTCGCGTCCACAGTGCTTTGGCGCGATTGACGGGCTGCTCGTCTCCGCTGTCTTCGCCGTCAATAAGATGTACCGGAAACGCAATGTGATCGGAATATTTGTGAATGAGCGCATTCACTGTGTACTTCTCGAGGAACTCCGTCTCCGCGGATTTGAGCTTCAGCTTGACGTCGGTGCCGCGCCCCGCTTTCGTAATTGCCTCGACAGAGTACTCGCCCTCGCCTTTTGACGACCAGCGAACGCCGTCCGTCTCGGGCAAGCCGGCGCGCCGGCTGGATACCTCGACTTCTTCCGCAACGATAAATGCCGAGTAGAAGCCAACACCGAATTGTCCGATGAGCTGGGAATCGTGTTTGGCCTCACCGCTCAGGCGACCCAGGAACTCAGCAGTGCCGGAATGTGCGATCGTGCCGAGCTGCTCGATTACGTCATCGCGCGTCATCCCGATACCGTTGTCAGATACGGTCAATGTTTGAGCATCTCGATCGAGCGTTACGGTAATCTTTAACTCTGGCTGATCCTCGAAGAGTTCGGGATTGGCGATTGCTTCAAAACGCAGCTTGTCGTTCGCGTCCGACGCGTTAGATATGAGCTCTCTCAGGAATATTTCCTTGTTGCTGTAAAGCGAGTGCACCATCAGGTGAAGGAGCTGCTTTACCTCCGCCTGAAAGCTGAAAGTTGCCTGTTGATCGGTATCTGCCATCTGCCCGTCCGGAATAGGGAGTCTCCCGGGCTAAATGGGGGTCAGACAGAAAATTTCAAGCGTTGGTGGGGTGCGAGATCGAGAATTCGTAGCGTGGATTGAGGAGCCGGGCGCCGAACAAACCGCCACCCCAGAGGCAGACAGCAGTGCTGGCGATCGCCGCAGCTAGCGGTACCAGGGGAGTTGACATACCGCTTTGCGTCATCACCGGTAGGGCCGCAGCGGCGACAAAGCCTATTTGCAGGCTTCGATAGCGCAGCCGTTCCCAGGTCACCATCAGGGTGACGACAAAGTCGTCAAAGTCATCGAGCCATAAAAGGACAATTTCCAAATCGCGCCAGCCTTTTCTTGATACTTCGCTAGAGGCGTTCGCAAAAGACTACGCGCGAGCAGAACGGACGACTGTGAGGGGGCTCTCAAAAAAAGAAACGATCGGCGCGACACGGCGCTTAACTTATTGTAGGTTGACGCCTTCGGCGCTCTGACCAGCGCGAGTAACCAAATGCAAAGAATCCTGATCCTGAACCCGAAGGGCGGAAGCGGTAAAACCACGGTAGCGACCAATCTCGCCGCAAACTTCGCTGTATCCGGAAGCCTGCCGGCGCTAATGGATCTCGATCCGCAGGCGTCGAGCATGCGATGGCTGTCGAAGCGCGCCGACGAGCAAGCTCCGGTGTACGGCATCGCCGGCTACGAGCGGTCCGCGGGCGTCACGCGAAGCTGGCAGCTGCGTGTCCCGCAGGACTGCGATCCATTGATCATCGATACTCCTGCAGCCATCGAGACGCAAGGACTCACAGAAATCACGCGCGGCGCGGACGTCATTCTGGTTCCGGTAATGCCGTCCGATATCGACATCCATGCAGCAGCGAAGTGTATATCCGACTTATTGCTGGTCGCGAAGATCAAGCGTTCTGACGAGCGCATTGGCATCATCGCTAATCGCGTTCGCGCCAACACACTCGTCTCTCAGTCACTGAAACGTTTCCTTACGAGCCTCGAGATACCGCTCATCGCAACGTTTCGAGATTCCCAGAACTACGTGCGAACAGCAGAATCCGGCCTCGGAATTTTCGAGCTGCCGAGTTGGCGCGTTCGTGATGACGTTGAAGAATGGGATGCGTTAATGACCTGGCTTGCCAACAAGGGAGCCAGCAGCGACGATTCGGGCGCGGAGCGACCTATAAGACGCGAGAGCGTCTGAGAGATCAGGAATCGGCGGGGTCGTCCGACTTCCAGTTCTGTCGGACTTCGTCAGCCCAGCTGTTATAGCCGCGCCAGCTGTAGATAGACGAGTCGATGGGCGAACGTTGTGCTGGCTGCGTGTTAACGCGAGACAACCATTTTCGGTACGCTTCCCATCCCTGCTGTTCGCTCGCGCGACGATCGGATCCGTTGCTTGCCGGTGCCGGCCGAGGCGCGCGCGGAGCTCTGCCTCCGGGATTCTTCGTTCCGTCGAGAAGTGCAGGACGGAACTGGTGGTTCTTTCGATCGCTCATATTTCCGCTGACGTTCCCTGTCGTAATTCGAGAGCAATCTTGTCATTTGAAAGCTCAATCCGCCAGGAACTGCATCACAAAGAAACATGATAAAAAACTTTTATAAACAGTAAGTTATAGACTCTTTTACGTAATAAAACGCGCTGTTAAATTGGCGGTGAAACATAACGTCTGAAGCGACGACGCTAGACGATTCGGTAACAGGGAACGTAGGCGGCCGCATCCGACAAGCGCATTCGTCGCTGTTCAACAAAGTCTCTTAACAGCTGATCCAGTAGTCCGATCAGTGCAGGCTCACCGCGCAATTCGAAGGGACCTTGCTCTTCTACAAGTCGCACGCCGGCTTCGCGAACATTTCCGGCAACGATTCCCGAAAAGGCTCTCCGAAGCTGCACTGCAAGCCGATGCGTAGGCTGATCGCGATGCAACTCCAAAGCCGCCATGGTCTCGTGAGTAGCTTCGAATGTCTCCTGAAATTCGTGATCTATCGAAAGAAGCCAATTAAAGAAATAAGCGTCGTCCTTGTCAGCTCGATAACGCTGTACTTCCTTCAGGCCGGCATGCACAACCCCAGCCACCCGTGCCGGATCATCGAGAACGACTTCGTATCGATCCTGTGCTTCTTTCCCGAGAGTCGCACCGATAAATTCGTCGAGCTTCCTGAAATAGGGCTCGCTGCTTTCCGGACCGGTGAAAATAAGCGGAAGTTTCATCTCGCGATTGTCCGGGTTCAGCAGGATCCCGAGAACATAAAGGATCTCTTCTGCCGTTCCGACGCCTCCAGGGAAAACGACTAGCGCGTGCGCGAGTCTTACAAACGCCTCGAGACGTTTTTCCATATCCGGCATGATGACGAGTTCGTTGACGATCGGGTTCGGTGATTCAGCGGCAATAATCGTCGGCTCAGTAATTCCAAGATAGCGGCCAGTTCGGATCCGCTGCTTCGCGTGCCCCAACGCGGCGCCTTTCATCGGGCCTTTCATCGCCCCGGCACCGCAACCCGTGCAAATATCAAACTGCCTGAGCCCGAGGTGATAGCCGACCGCCTTGCTGTAGTCATACTCCTCGCGGCTTATCGCGTGACCACCCCAGCATACGACCATGTTCGGGAGCTCGTCGGCGCGGAATGTCCGCGCATTCCTCAGAATATGGAAGACCGCGTTCGTGGTTCCTTCAGATGACCCCAGATCGAACCCGCCACTGCTGACGATATCGTCGTGTACATACAGGAGATCGCGTACGACGGAAAAAAGCTGCTCGCGAATTCCGCGAATCATCTTGCCGTCGACAAACGCGGACTCGGGCGCATTCTCGAGAGAAAGTTCCATTCCGCGTTCCTGCTGCACGATCGTGATGCTGAAATCCCGATATTTCTCCAGGATTCCGCGAACGTCGTCACTCTCGGCACCCGCGTTCAGAACTGCGAGAGAGCACTGGCGCCACAGCTCATAGAGTCCGCCCTCACCGCTGTTACGCAGCTGCGCTACCTCGGATCGAGAGAGTATTTCGAGGCTGCCCTCGGGGCTAATCAGTGCATCCATTCTTCGCCTGATGCCGCACGCTGCGAAATAGGTCCCGTGGGAAATCCTTCAGGGGCGGATATCGATCGGTGTTTCTTCTTCCGTCATCAGCCAGATATCGACCATATCGGAGTTGGATACCGCAATACAGCCGTCAGTCCAGTCCCAGCTCTGATAGCGACTCTCCGAGTACCTCGGTTCGTTCGGGAAACCGTGAATCATGATCTGCCCACCGGGATCGACGTCTTTCGCGCGCGCCCTCGCAACGTCGTTCTGGTTCGGATAGGAGATCTGAATTGACAGAAAATAATCACTGTTGGGGTTTCGGAAGCTCAACGTATAGCTGCCTTCGGGCGTCCGATAATCGCCCTCGCGTTGCTTCGGACCGTCGGGCATCAGGCCGAGAGAGATGTCAAAGCTCCGCAGAACCTCGCCTTCACGATAGAGGTACAGCTTGCGGTCGGATTTATCGATGAGCAGATGATCTGCCTTGGCCTGCGCTGCCAGCCCTGAAGGATCGGCGCAGACCGTCGCGACCGCCGACAGCGCGAGCCCGGCAGCGAGAATAGCCATTAGCGGCGATCGATCCATGCTGCGACTCTAAAACATCCCGATCGCCGTTGGCAATCGGCGAGTCTGCGCAATTCAGAACTCAGGCGTTTCTTAGCGCCGCGATTCGCTCATCGAGGGGCGGATGTGACATAAACAGCCGTTTTATCCCACTCGCTCGTCCAGCGGAGATGCCAAACGCCTGCATCGATTCCGGGAGCTGCGATGGTTGATGAACCCGTTTCAACCCTTCGAGCGCCGAGATCATGCTCTCACGCCCAGCCAGCCTGGCGGCGCCAGCATCCGCTCGAAACTCGCGTTGCCTGGAGAACCACATCACGATCGCACTCGCGAGAATGCCGAGAACGATCTGTGCAACGAGGCTCGCGATAAAGAAGCCGGGTCCGTAACCTCGCTCTGTACGAAAGATCAGACGATCGACGAAGAATCCGATAATTCGGGACAAGAAGATGACGAATGTATTCACTACACCCTGAATCAACGTCAGCGTAACCATGTCGCCATTGGCGACATGGCTGACTTCGTGGGCAAGCACCGCCTCGACTTCGTCCCTCCCGAGCCGATTGAGCAGCCCTGAACTAACCGCAACGAGCGCATTGTTTTTTCGCGCCCCGGTCGCGAACGCATTCACTTCAGGCGAATCGTAGACGGCGACTTCAGGCATCCCGATACCGGCGATCTGCGCCTGGCGCTGAACCGTATTAACCAGCCAGCTCTCTGTCGCGTTCGCCGGATTCTCGATAACGCGAGCCCCGGTCATGCGCTTCGCCGACCATTTAGAGATCGCGAGCGAGATAAACGATCCGGCGAATCCGATGACCGCCGAAAAGATCAACAGCGCCTGAAAATCAAGCTGAGTCCCCTGCTCTGCCAGGATCGAATCGATACCCAACAGGCGCATCACGACCGACAATACGACCAGAACTGCAATGTTCGTGGCCAGAAACAGCAGGATTCTTTTCATTCGGTGCTCCGTCTCGAATTGACTGATTTCTGCCAGATCTTACTTAGATGGGGTATTCAGCGCGAAATTCAATGATACTTCGAAGAATCCGTGGTGCGGTGCCGCGTCCGCCGAGCCCCGGTTCGGGTACTAACGCCTATCTGGTCGCTGTTAGAATCGCCGCGAGGTCCAAAGCCCGTCAGAAAGCCTATCCATGGAGCCCTTCGAAAACCGTTCACTGCTGAGTTTCTGGACGCCGAGATACTGGTTTACCTGGATAGTGTATGGATGGATGCGCGGCATCGTGTATCTGCCATTCGACTGGCAACTTTGGCTCGGCCGGCGGTTGGGTCGGGCTCTGCACTTCGTGCTGTACCCGAAGCGTCATATCGCGGAGCGCAATCTCGCCGCCTGCTTTCCGGATTTGAGCGAATCCGAGCGTGTCGAACTGCGCAAAAAACACTTCGAGGCAATCGGAATCTCTGTGGGAGAGATGTCGATGGCCTGGTTCGGCTCCAAGGAACGCGTCCGAAGCCTGATTCGCGTTGAGGGCGAGGAGAATCTGTCGAACGCTCTGGCGAAAGGAAAAGGCGTGATTCTCTTTAGCGCGCACTTTACGACGTTCGAGTTCTTCTTTCCGGCTCTCGAACCGATCTGCCCGCATATCAGTGGCATGTATCGCGCCCAGAAGAATGAAATGATGAACGTCATCATGACGCGTGGAAGACGGCGCGCAATCGATAAACTGTTCCCCAAGGACAGCGTTCGTGAAATGGTCAGAAGCCTGACCGAGAACTCGGCCGTCTGGTACGCGGCCGACCAGAGTTATCGACGAAAGAACAGCGCACTCGTGCCATTCTTCGGCGTACCCGCCATGACGAACACGGCAACCAGCAGGCTCGCAAAAATGAGCGGTGCGACCGTGCTGCCTTACTTCGGTCGCCGCTTGCCGGACGATTCCGGCTACGTACTCGATATCGGCAAGCCGCTGGATGACTTTCCGACCGAAGATCTGGCTGCCGATACAACGCGTCTGATGCGTGCGCTCGAAGACTATGTCCGCCAGTGTCCTGAACAATATTGCTGGATTCACCAACGCTTCAAGGGACGCCCCGAGCCGTATCCGGACATCTATCGGCCGCAGAAGTAATCCGCTTGAAGGCCGGAGGACAAAGCTCGAACGATCGCGACGACGCTCTGTCGCTCGCCAGGTTCTGGGCACCGCGATACTGGCCTACCTGGCTGTTGTTGGTCTGGCTGCGATGTTCCGTTTTGCTGCCTTTTCGCGCGCAAATCGCCATCGGCAAATGCTTCGGCCGGCTGGTTCTCAAGCTGCTGCGGAAAACAGCCCACGGGACGCGCCGCAATCTGGAAGTGTGCTTTCCCGAGTTATCCGATGCCGAGCGAGACCGGCTGCTCGTGAAGCATTTCGAAGCACTCGGCGCCTCGCTCGCGGAGATGGCGATCGGCTGGTTCATGCCGATTGGGCGGCTGCGTAAGCTGATCAGAGTCGAAGGCGTCGAGAATCTGAAAAACGCCCAGGAGGCTGGCAACGGGATCATCCTTTATGTTGCACATTTCACCTGCCTGGAAGTCGGCGTCGCGATTCTCGCGGACCTGAGCCCCCCTTGCGCGGCAATGTATCGTCCACAATCAAACGCGATGATCGACGTTCTCGTGAAGCGCGGCAGAAGCCGCTTTCTCGAGCGATCGATTCCGCGGGACAATGTGCGTGGCCTGGTGCGGGCGCTTCGAAATAATTCGACCGTCGTCTACCTGCCCGACCATGCGTACGCCGGATCGGACAGCGTCCTGTTGCCGTTCTTCGGAGAACCAGCGGTCACTAACACCGCAACCAGCCGTCTTGCAAAGATTAGCGGTGCCACCGTACTCGCGTATTTCTTTCGCCGACTCGACGACGACTCAGGCTATGTCGTAAATATCGCGCCGCCGTTGGACAATTTTCCGAGCGACGACCCGCTCGAGGATACGCGCCGGATGGTAGGTCAGCTCGAAGACTATATTCGACTCGCGCCAGAGCAGTACGTGTGGACCTATCGTCGCTTCAAGGGCCGGCCCGCATCCTACCCGGACATCTATCGCGCGGACTGATAGCCTTGCTCGAGGGCCTGCCAGCCGGCTGCGTCAAAAACGGTTCCGGTTTCGAGCGCGACTTTTCGCAACGAGCGCTTCAGGCGTTTCAAATTGCTGACCCTCCATGATCCCGAATCCCGCAGCTCGCTCTTATCGAAATCGACCAGGTAAACGCGTTGCTGCGTATCCAGGAGGATATTGCGTACGTTGAGGTCGCAGTGATCGACTCCATGATCGTGGAAGCGTCGCAAGGTACGACCGATCAGGTTCCAGCTCTCATGACCTGCATTACCTTCGTCGAGTATCGACTCGAACGAGCGCGTGTTGTCCAGGTAACCGGTGATGATGTCTGCAGTGTAGCCGACACCTCGACGACAGACGCGGGCCGCAATAGGCGGTGGGACGGGAAGATTTCGTGCTGAAAGCTCCGAGAGCAAGCGCCATTCCCTGAACGCACGAGTTCGTTCGAGCCCTCGCCAGAAATAACGATCGCTTACGAAACGACCTACGAAGCCACCGCGATGATAGTGGCGCAAGACCCAGGTGTCGTCGTCTTCGCGAACGAATATTACGGACCCGCGACCGGCCGCCTCGCCGACGACCTTATTCTCCGATCGCCAATAGGTCGGCTCAAACCACTCGTTGTCGACTCGCGTCACGCGCTGTACATCGTACAGAATCGCGCTGTCGCCGTGATTGATTAAAGCTGGTTCGACCACCGACGCGAATACTATCATCATCGAGAAACACCGAGGCTCGCGCGGTATCGACGGAGTGGACGAAGTTATCAGCCGTGAGTTGCTCCGGCTCTTGTACCGCCCAGAGCCGTAACTACCGCGCTGCAAACCGAATCGACTGAAATTTCGCGCATACAGCGGAAGTGATTCAGCGGGCACTCTCTCTGAAAACAAGGGCTGCACTCGATATCGAGGTAGAACACGCGCTTCGTTTCCGTCAGCGGCGGCGTAAAACCCGGCGACGACGATCCGTAGAGCGCGATAACCTGTGTCCCGACTGCCGCAGCCATGTGCATCAGTCCGGAATCGTTAGTAACGGCGGCCTTCGAAGCGCTCAACAGATCGGCAACCTCCGCCAGACTCGTTTCACCGCAGAAATTCCGTGTCAGGCTGCCTTCGGTCGCTTTCGCGATCGTGTTGCCGAACTTTCGCTCTTTCCCGGAACCGAGAATGCGCACGGCGATGCCGACGCGATTCAGCCGCACCGCGAGATCCGCGAAGTACCCGATCGGCCAGCGCTTGGCCGGTCCGTATTCCGCACCAGGCATGAACGCGACGCCGTCCTCCGTCGCATCGAGCTGAAATCGCTCGAGCGTCCCGAGCCGCTGTTCGGGGGTTGTTTCCAGTCTCGGCGGATCGATCTCGGGTATTTCGGAATCACCCGGCCGCGCGCCGAGCGCGACGAATCGCTTGACTGTCTGATTGAGCCGCGCCTCGTCGAAAGCACGGATATCGTTCAGTACCCCGTAGCGCATCTCGCCACGGAATCCGGTTCGTAGCGGTATCGCCGCAAATAGCGGCACCAACGCCGACTTGAAAGATCTCGGTAATACGATGGCTTGAGAATATTTTTCCGCTCTGAGCGCCCGGCCGAGGCGGCGGCGGGCGAAGAAACCGAACTCTCCATGCCCGAGCGGTTGTTCGATTGTCCGGGAAATCTCCGGCATACGCTCGAGTACGGGTCTGGACCAGCCAGGAGCAAGCACGTGGAGTTCGGCATCAGGGTCCTGCCGTCGCAACCGCTTGTAGAGCGACTGCGCCATCACCATGTCGCCGACCCATGAGGGGCCGACGATGAGAATCTTCCGGCCGGCGCTCACTTTGCCTGAGCTAAGCGGTCCAGATACGCGCGCACACCGGTTGCCACGTCCATGAATTCAGCGTCGTAACCCGCAGCCCGCAGCGCGCCGACGTCCGCTTCGGTGAAACTCTGATAGCTGGCCTGCAACGAATCGGGAAACGGGATATACACGATCTCGCCTCTGCCATGCCAATCGATCGCTGCCCGGGCGACGTCATTGAAAGCGGCAGCACGACCCGTTCCAACGTTGTAGATTCCCGACACCTGCGGCTGTTCGGCAAACCAGTTGTTAACGCTGACGACATCATCGACATGAATGAAGTCGCGACGCTGCTCGCCGGGTCCGTAACCGTCGCTGCCTTCGAACAATCTGGCCTCGCCGGTCTGCGCGATCTGAAGATTCAGATGCCAGGCAATGCTGGCCATCGGTCCTTTATGTGCTTCGCCAGGTCCGTAAACGTTGAAATAGCGCAGGCCGACGACCTGAGATTTCACCTCGTCGAGCCGCCTACGGACGTATTGATCGAACAACAGCTTGGAGTAACCATAAACGTTTAGTGGGCGCTCGAGTCCGGGCTCCTCCCGAAACTCGGTGCTGGCTCCGTAGACCGCTGCTGACGACGCGTATATAAACGGGACCGAATTTTCCACGCAGTACTCGAACAATTCAGTGGAATAGCGGTAATTCGTATCCATCATGTAGCGACCGTTCCATTCGGTCGTCACGGAGCACGCGCCCTGGTGAAACACTCGCGCCGGCGTGAATGGCAGCCCCGTACCCAGACGCTCCTGCAGCAGATCCTTGTCCCAATAGTCCGCGATATGGCAATCGGCAAGATTGGCGAATTTGTGGCCGTCCGTCATATCGTCGACGACAACGATGTCGCGCTCGCCGCACGCGTTCAACTCACGGACGAGATTGCTGCCGATAAATCCGGCGCCACCTGTAACGATAATCATGGCCTGTCAGGACTCCTGCGAAAGGCGCGGCAGAATCTGCCGATAAAGCTGCCAGTATCGCTCGATCATGACTTCGGGGCGATAGTCGAGCGCGTGCACCCTCGCAGCTTGCGACATAGCATCGCGCAACGCCGCATCCTGAAACAAGCGAACGACCGCGTCCGTCAGCGCAACCGAATCCGCTGGCGGAACGAGTATGCCCGTTGTTCCGTCAACGACGATATCGGTAATACCGCCGACAGCGCTCGCGATCACAGGCAACCCGAACTGCATCGCGTCGAGCAGAATCGATCCCAGCCCCTCCCGCAGCGACGGCAGAACGAAAAGATCGAATGCAGCCAGATAATCGCCGACGTTCTCTACCCAGCCCGTGAAGCTCACATTCTCCAGATCGGCGGCCGCGCTGCGAAGACTGTCGCCATCTCGCCCTTCCCCGACAAGCACGAAGTGGACATCGGGATAGCGTTCAGCGACGCGTCTCGCCGTGTCGATCAGAGTTAGCTGCCCCTTGTGACTCTGGTCGAGTGCCGCGATGTGACCGACGATGAAGCTGGCACCCAGTGACGAGCGAAAAGCTCGGACCCAGGCCTCATCGGACGAGAAATTACTGGAGACGCTCGGGATCCTCTCGATCTTCGCGCGCGGCTCGGTATCCAAAAGGATGTTTCCAATCGCTCGAGACAGAACAGCGACCCTGGCTGCCCGCCGGTACATATAACGTGTCACCGGGTCGCGGCGCGGTCGATTATCGACTCGCCTCGTAATAACGTATGGCGTCGAGGAAACGCTGTGCCTCATACAGGAAACCTGCGCCGAGCGAGTTTCATGTGCGTGCAACAAGCTCGCGCCGGATGTCGCTTTGAACGCCTCGAATCTTCCGTCGACCGGAACCACTTCAATGCCATCGGTATCGAGCAGACGAGTATGAAGAGGCATCCCGCGGCGGGTGATGAGTCGCTGCCGGGGCAGATACTCGGCAAGACCACGGATCAGTATCTCGGTTTGCCTTTCTCCGCCACGGTATACGCGCGCCAGATTGATATGGTGTGGATAGCCACCGCTGTCAGCGGCAATCGCCACGCCGGGATCAGGACTCGGCGTCTGTCAGTTCGTAAGCGGCCCCACAGTAAGGGCACTTCGCCGCACCGGTCGCTTCGATCGCGAGATAGACCTTGGGATGCGAATTCCAGAGATACATGCCAGGCAAAGGGCAATGCAGCGGCAGATCGTCGACCCCGACGCTGTATAGATTCTTGTCGTTGGCGACGATCAGTTCCTCGTCAACTCTACCTGGTCTTGCCCGCACTGATTGATCTCCTCAAGTTCGAGTGCGGCAATTATACTCTGTCGAATCGGACCTTACTCGCCAAACACCTCATCCCATACGGACGCGACGAAACGGTTTTCGTCTTCGAACTCGGTAGCGGCGACGACGCGGTCGTCGTCGTTGAGCGCCAGCAGATGGGATCGCTCCCGCAGCGTGAGGTAGATCGATGTAAGGCGCCGACAGCGTTCAGTCGCGACGAGACCGGCTCGCGCCAGCGCCTCGAGCTGACGCACGTTATCCGGAAATTCGACGAGTTCCGGATAGTCCGCAGAGTTCGCCAGAACCCAGTAGTCGACGAGAAACTCGATGTCCGCGAGCCCGCCCCGGTCCTGCTTGAGGTCGAACTGGCGATCCCGGCTCCTGGACAGTTCCTTTCGCATTCGATCGCGCATTCGCCGAACCTCCTCTCGCAACCCGTCCCGCTTCACGAATTCGGTCAGCACTATGCGGCGATCTGCTTCGAAATCTCGACGTACCGCTTCGGTGCCGGCCACCGAACGACTCCTTAGCAGCGCCTGATGTTCCCAGACCCAGGCTTCCTTCCTCTGGTAGCGCTTGAAAGCCTCCATGCCCGTGACCATCAATCCCGATTCGCCGCTCGGCCGAAGCCGCGTGTCGATCTCGTACAACCTTCCCGAACTCGTTTGAATACCGAGAAAGTGAATCAAACGCTGAGCCAGCCGCGCGAAGAAGCGGGTGTTGTCGATAGACGATTCGCCGTCGGTCTCCTGATGCGGCCCGAGGGAACCGTGAATGAACACGATATCCAGATCCGAGCCGTAGCCGAGCTCGAATCCACCCAGCTTGCCGTAGGCGATGATCGCGAATCCGGCCTCCTCGAGATGCGGCGGCTCTCCGCACATCGGCCGGCCATGTTTCGCAACGAGTTCGCGCCACGCCATGTCGAGAGCGAGCTGAAGAATGATCTCCGCCGTGTCGGTCAATCGGTCACTGACCTTCATGAGCGGCAACCGGCCGAAGCGGTCCGCTACCGCGACGCGGAAAACCGCGGTGCGCTGAAACTGCCGTATAGCTTCAAGCAACGATTCGACATCCGATCTGTCAACATGCTCGAGACTGCGGTCGAGTGCTTCCTTCAGTTCTCTCCGGGTCGGTGGCGTGTCGAAGATCCGCGAGTCGAGCAACTCGTCGAGAAGCAGCGGGTAAGCTGCTATGAGGCGAATCAGGAACTGACTTTGCGACGCCAGCGTAAGCAGACGCTCGAGTGCAGCCGGATTCTCGTTGAGCAA
Source organism: Rhodospirillaceae bacterium (assembly GCA_024638465.1). Taxonomy (GTDB): domain Bacteria; phylum Pseudomonadota; class Gammaproteobacteria; order Steroidobacterales; family Rariloculaceae; genus SMWC01. The sequence goes on from JAHEKF010000010.1 coordinate 56,983, forward strand.
TGCGAGGTAGGCGCTGCGGCGGCCGACCGCATGAAACACCGGCAGCACGCGTTGTAGCGTTCTCGCGGGCCGAGCCTGCCCCTGCAGTACCAGGACGATTCGCCCGGCAGCCGCAGACAGACGCCGACGCGAGACCTCATCCATGCGGCGATAGAGCGGACCGTCGCGCAGATCGCGCAGTATCGTCGCGATCTCCGCGACATCGTCCAGCTCGTACTGTTCGAGAAACGGAACGAAATCACTCGCCTCCCAGGCACTCGCCCAGGCCGGCGCCGATCCTTCAGGCGTCGCATGATCTTGCGGTTCGCCGCTCGGTTCGAGCGCAACCGCTGCGAATTCTCGTTCGACGACAGCCCGATGGGCCGCGATTCGATCGCCCAATGCCTCCCAGCTCGGCTCGTTCATGCTGAAGGCCAGCCGTTCCCTCGTCACGGGATCCGTGGGCAGCGCGTGAGTCTGCTGGTCGTCCTGCGCCTGCAGACGATTCTCGAGCCTGCGCAAAAATCGATAGGCTTTAGCGAGATCCGCAGCGGCACTTTCCGTCAGCTGACGATTCTCGATCACGCGGGGCAGCACCTTCAGTAACGACCGTTCGCGTAGCGATGGATCGCGCCCGCCGCGAACTAGCTGCGACGCCTGCACAATGAACTCAATCTCCCGGATCCCGCCCGGGCCGAGCTTGATATTGCCGGACATGTCCTTGCGCGCGACTTCCTGAGCGATAAGCGCTTTCATTTGTCGCAACGCGGCGAATACGCCGAAGTCTACATAGCGACGGTAGACGAACGGTGTCAGTATCTGATCGAAGATTTCTTCCTCGTAATGCGGACCATTCAGCAGTCTCGCCTTGAGGTACGCGTAACGTTCCCAGTCGCGCCCGTGACGGACGAGATAGGTCTCGAGCGCGGAGATACCTACGCTCAACGGCCCACTGCTACCGAAAGGCCGCAGCCGTGTGTCGACGCGAAAAACGAAACCATCCTGCGTGACGTCGTCCAGGAGCTTGACGACAAGCTGCGCGACGCGACGGTAATAGCCTTCCGCCTCGATTCCCTCGAGACCGTCGATCCTGACGCCGTCCGGATGCAGAAAAACGAGATCGATATCGGAAGAGTAATTCAGTTCGTAGCCACCGAGCTTGCCCATGCCGAGCACCAGCAGCGGCAGCTCTGTCCCGGTGTCGTCAACGGGCCGGCCGTATCGGGGTTCGAGCGCTGTTGCGGCGAAATCGACCGCAGCGAGCACCGCTCCGTCCGCAAGCACCGAGAGCTCGAGCAGGCTCGTCTCGAGATCGGCCCAGTCCGACAGATCGCGCCACGCGATGCGTGCCATTTCGACCTGCCGAATTCTGCGCAGGTGACGCATGGCCGCCGCCTGATCGCGATTCGTGACGTCGAAGCGCGCGGCCGCCGTAACGGTAGAGAGCGCTTCCGGGTCGGCGAGCCGCTGCAGAAGCGCATCAGGCTGTCGCTGCAGAACGGCGAGCACGAAATCGCTGCACACGGCGACGCGTCCTGCCGTGGCCACGAAATCACCGGGGAGCTCGGGCGCAGCGATCGCATCGAGCCTTTCCTTAGCGCGTTCCCAAACGGGTTCGAGCGCGACAGGAAGCTGAGTTGGCCGTGTTGGCGTCACCGGATCCTCGATCGGTTGGCTTAAGCGCCGACGACTCTAACGCCAAACCGGCCGTATCCGCCAGGCACACTGAAAAACGCAACTTGCTCGCCAAAAAAAGCCCCGCGACTGCGGGGCTTTCTATCTCGTCACGGCGAGGACGACGACTTACATCATGCCGCCCATTCCGCCCATGTCCGGCATTGCCGGAGCGGCAGTCTCCTCCTTCGGTGCCTCGGCGATCATCGCCTCGGTCGTCAGCAGCAGACCCGCAACCGAGGCCGCGTTCTGCAGTGCAAGACGCGTCACTTTTGTCGGATCGATGATGCCCAACTCGACCATATCACCGTAGGTGCCTTGGGAAGCGTCGAAGCCGTAATTGCCCTCGCCTTCTGCAACCGCGTTGAGGACGACAGATGCGTCGCCGCCGGAGTTCGAGACGATCTGGCGCAGCGGCTCTTCCGCGGCACGGCGCAGGATGTTGATGCCGACACTCTGATCGTCGTTGTCACCCTTTAGCGACTTCACTTGACCGAGCGCCCGGATCAGCGCAACACCGCCACCCGGCACGACGCCTTCCTCGACGGCCGCACGGGTTGCGTGCAGCGCATCTTCGACACGCGCCTTTTTCTCTTTCATCTCGATCTCTGTCGCGGCACCGACTTTGATCACGGCAACGCCGCCCGCGAGTTTCGCAACCCGCTCCTGCAGCTTCTCGCGATCGTAATCGGACGTCGAGTCTTCGATCTCCTTGTTGATCTGGTCGACGCGACCCTTGATGTCATCGCCCTTGCCGGCGCCATCGATCACGGTCGTATTTTCCTTCGTGATCTGGATCTTCTTCGCCTCGCCCAGATCCTCGAGGGTCGCTTTTTCGAGTGACAGACCGACTTCCTCGGAGATTACCTGGCCACCAGTCAGGATTGCGATGTCCTGCAACATGGCCTTACGGCGGTCACCGAAACCGGGCGCCTTGACGGCAGCTACCTTGACGATGCCGCGGATGTTGTTGACGACGAGCGTGGCGAGTGCCTCGCCCTCGACATCTTCGGCGACGATCAGCAGCGGGCGGCTCGACTTCGCAACACCCTCGAGCAACGGCAGCAGATCGCGGATGTTCGAGATTTTCTTGTCATGGATGAGGATAAACGGATCTTCGAGCTGCACCGACTGGCTCTGGGGATCGTTGATGAAGTAGGGCGAGAGATAGCCGCGATCGAACTGCATGCCTTCTACGACATCGAGTTCGTTCTCCAGTCCGGATCCTTCCTCTACGGTGATGACGCCTTCTTTGCCAACCTTGCCCATAGCGTCCGCGATGATCTGGCCGACGTGCTCATCCGAGTTCGCGGAGATCGTTCCTACCTGAGCGATCGACTTGTCGTCTTCGCAGGGCTGCGACAACTTCTTGAGCTCCTCGACGATCGCGGCCGACGCCTTGTCGACGCCGCGCTTCAGATCCATCGGATTAAAGCCCGCTGCGACGCCCTTCAGCCCCTCGCGCAAAATAGCCTGCGCCAGGATGGTGGCCGTCGTCGTGCCGTCTCCGGCGGCGTCGGAGGTCTGGGAAGCTACTTCCTTGACCATCTGCGCGCCCATGTTCTCGAATCTATCTTCGAGGTCGATCTCTTTGGCCACGGACACACCGTCCTTGGTCACCGTCGGCGCGCCGAAGCTCTTCTCGAGTACGACGTTACGGCCCTTCGGACCGAGCGTCACCTTGACGGCGTCAGCCAGCATGTTGACGCCCTTGAGCATCCGCTGGCGTGCGTCGTCGGCAAATCTCACTTCTTTAGACATTTCGCTCTCCTAAAATCTTGCGCTCTATCGTTCGGTACGAGGAATCAGCCCTCGATCACGGCCATGACGTCGTCTTCACGCATGACCAGCAGTTCTTCGCCATCGACCTTGACCTCGGTACCCGAGTACTTGCCGAACAGGACCTTGTCGCCCGCCTTCAGGTCGAGAGCCCGTGTCTCGCCGCTGTCGAGCACTTTGCCATTACCCACGGCAACGACTTCGCCTTTGATCGGTTTCTCAGTCGCCGTGTCGGGAATTACGATGCCGCCAGGGGAGGTTCGCTCCTCCTCCGTGCGCCGGATAACGACGCGATCGTGTAAGGGACGAATATTCATTAGGGGGGTCTCCCTCTTCAAGTCTATGAAATAAAAGAATTTTTTTTCCAGGGGCCGAGTATGCTTTTAGCACTCGGCCGAATCGAGTGCTAATAATAGTGATGGATCGGCGGATTTCAAGGGGTTGTGACCAATCGCCATGACAGCCAGCGGCGCTCCCGCTATGCTTGGCCGCCTTCTAGTGAAGCGGCCGGAGTTCAGATTGAGCGCCGAACACGTGCTGGTATTGACGACCTGCGGGAACGCCCGGGACGCCGGAAATCTGGCTGAAACGCTGGTCGACAGGCGACTCGCGGCGTGCGTGAATCGGGTCGAGGGTGTAGTGTCTACTTACCGCTGGCAGGCCGCGGTCCACAACGAACGCGAAGTGCTGCTTCTGATCAAGACGACATCAGCGCGGTTGAAGGAAGTGGAGTCATCGATTAAAGAGCTGTCAGGATATGAACTACCGGAAGTTCTGGCGGTCCCTATCCACGGTGGTTCGTCGGAATATCTTAAGTGGCTCACGACATCAGTTGGCCCGGAGGATTGACGTGCGTAGCTCCAACAATCTAACAGCAAGCCTGTGGCTGGCCATGCTCTGCGTTGCCGGTGGCCCGCTCGCGCTGGCGCAGGATGTGTTGCCACCGCAGGAGGCTTTCCCCTACTCGATCGAAGCGACCGGCGAAGAGATCGTTCTGGACTTCGAGATCCAGGACGGCTACTACCTTTACCGCGAGCGCTTCAATTTCGCGAGCCGAACCGACGCTGTCAGTCTGGGCGATGCGATTCTGCCCGAGGGAAAAATCTACGAGGACGAGTTCTTCGGTGTCGTCGAAACCTACCGCGGTCCGCTTCAGGTACGCATTCCCTACCGGTCGTCCGAGGCATCCGATTCGGTCGAATTTCAACTCGGTCTGCAAGGCTGCGCCGACATCGGGTTGTGCTATCCGCCGCAGCGGTGGATCAGCGATGTCGAACTCCCGGGCGCGGCGGGCGGCCCCGCTTCACTCGTCAGCACGCTGCTCACGGGGAGCAACGATGACGAGATTCTGCCGCCCGAAGAAGCCTTCGTCATGGCCAGCCGCGTCGATGGCGCCAACGAGATCGCGATCAGCTGGACAATCGAGCCCGGCTACTACTTATATAGAGACAAGTTCGCTTTCAGTACTGACAGCGAAATTCAGCTCGGCACTGCCCGGTTTCCAGACGGTATTGCGCATTACGACGAGCACTTCGGTGATGTAGAAATCTACTACGACTTCGTCGAAGCGACCCTGCCGTTCTCTCGCGCGAGTCCCGACGGGATCGACGTGGCCATCGATGTCGACTATCAGGGATGCAAGGTCGACAGTATCTGCTATCCCGTCATTTCGGAAACTGCGGAACTAGAGTTACCTCCGTCGAGCGCGTTTGCAGGTCAGATTGCCGATGAACCCGTATTGATGTCGGAACAGGATCGGCTGGCATCAGTCATCATCAATGATTCCTGGTTGACGGTGCTCGGTATTTTTTACGCCGCCGGCCTGTTGCTCGCTTTTACCCCCTGCGTACTGCCGATGGTGCCGATACTGTCGGGCATCATCGCGGGCCAGGGCGACGATGTGACGGCGGCAAAAGGTTTCGCCCTCTCGCTGACTTACGTTCTGGGAATGGCCTTCACTTATACGATCGGCGGAGCGCTGGCAGCCATGGCGGGCGAGCAGTTGCAGGCTGCGTTTCAGGCGCCGTGGATGCTGACGATTTTCGCGGGGTTGTTCGTCGCGCTCGCGCTCAGCATGTTCGGCATGTACGAACTGCAGATGCCAGCCGCAGTGCAAACTCGGCTTGCGAATGTTTCCAACAACCAGAAAGCGGGCACCTACATCGGAACCGCCATTATGGGCGTGCTGTCTGCGCTGATTGTGACGACCTGCGTTGCGCCGCCGCTCGTCGCAACACTCGCGGTTATTGGCCAGACCGGAGACGTTCCACGCGGTGCCGGTGCGCTGTTCGCGCTCAGTATGGGCATGGGCTCCCCGCTGCTGGTCGTCGGCGCATCGGGCGGCCGATTCCTGCCGAAGAGCGGTCCGTGGATGAATGCGGTTAAAGCCGGCTTCGGCGTGATGATGCTCGGGCTCGCGATCTGGATGATGGAAAGGGTGCTGCCAGGCAGCATCACGTTGCTGCTATGGGCGCTGCTCGTCTTTATGACCGGCGTTTTTCTGGGTGCGTTCGACCCGCTGCCCGAGACAGCTCCGGCTGGCCGGCGTCTCGGCAAGGGGCTGGGCGTCATGGCCTGCATCTACGGCGCCGTCATGCTCATCGGTGTGACGCTCGGTGGGTTCGATCCTCTCCAGCCGATTCCTCGCGGCAGCTTCGCGACCGCCGCAACGGGTGAGGTGTCGACTGGAGGACATCTTGCGTTCGAGCCTGTAGAAACGGTCGACGAACTCGAGGTTGCGCTTGCTGGCGCCAGGGCAGCCGGCACGCCGGTGATGTTCGACTTTAACGCCGACTGGTGCGTCGCCTGCAAGGAAATGGAGAAGTACACGTTTTCCGACGCGAACGTCATCGCAGCTCTCGACGAGTTCCTGTTACTGCAAGCCGACGTGACGGAAAACAACGACGATGACAAGGCGCTTCTGCAGCACTTCGGAAGCTTCGGTCCACCGACGATCGCTTTTTTCGATTCTGCCGGCCGAGAGCAGCCTGCGTTCAAACTCGTCGGGTTCGTGCCTGCCGATGAATTTGCGAGTCACGCCGAACGGTTAGCGGCACTTTAGAGCGAGAGACGCACTCGTGGCCCGGTCCGCGCTGTTAACGCTGTTTCTGAGTTCGATCGCGATACTCGTCTATCTCGGCTACCGCGCGCTCGACCTCGTACCCGTCTCGCCGATAGCTGAACCCGAACCGATCGCCGTTACCGACACAGAACCTGTCGACCGTTTGCCAGAGTTCTCCCTCACGAATATCGACGGCGAAATGCAGTCGATCGGCAGCTGGCCCGGCAAAGCGATGATCGTGAATTTCTGGGCGACCTGGTGTGCTCCCTGCCTGCGGGAGATTCCTCTGCTCGTCGACTACCAGCGGCGGTATCGGGAGGATCTCGCATTGCAAGTGGTCGGTATCGCCGTCGACCAGATCGTCCCGGTGAAAGCGTTCATGAACGACATGGCGATGAACTATCCCGTGCTCATCGGGCAGGCGGACGCGATGGACGCCGCAGCCGCTTTTGATGTCGATTTCTTCGGCTTGCCGTTCAGTGTCTTCACGGCGCCTGACGGCCACGTACTCGGCATCCACACCGGAGAACTGCACGCAGTGGACCTCGACAACGTCGTCGAGACGCTCGAGGAGCTCGCGGAAAATCGCATCGATATCGCCGGCGCTCGCGCGCGCCTCGCCCGGCGACGCTGATCCGCGCCCGCTGACCGCTGACCGCTGACCGCTGACCGCTGACCGCTGACCGCTGACCGCTGACCGCTGACCGCTGACAGAGGCTTAGTGTCGCTAATTTCGGCGAAATTGGTATAAACTAGCCGGCATATGCAGCGATCTTGACCAATGGCGCGACTTTTACTGATCAATGGTCCGAACCTGAGCCTGCTGGGCCAGCGGCAACCGGAAATCTACGGGCAGACCACGCTCGAGGACATCGTCACCCGGCTGGGGCGTCAGGCCCAGGAGCGCGGACATGCGCTCGCCTGCTTCCAGAACGACGCCGAACATGAGCTCGTAAAACGAATTCATGCGGCGCGCGACGAAGGCGTCGAGTTCATTCTCTTCAATCCTGCTGCGTTCACGCATACGAGTATCGTGCTCCGCGACGCCCTTCTGGCAGTCGGAATTCCGTTTATCGAGATCCATTTGTCGAACGTCGCCGCACGCGAAGACTTCAGGCAGCGCTCTTTCTTCTCGGATATCGCGGTCGGAACGATCGCAGGCTTCGGCATTACGAGTTACGAGCTTGCGCTGACGGCAGCAGAAAACTATCTCGCGAAGACCTGATCCTGCTTCGACGAACCCGCGAGTAAAAAAGGAACGGACGTGGACATACGTAAAGTCAAGAAGCTTATCGAGCTACTGGAAGAGTCCGGAATCGCGGAAATCGAGATTTCCGAAGGGGAAGAATCCGTTCGTATCAGTCGTTAC
>JAHEKF010000105.1 GCA_024638465.1 Rhodospirillaceae bacterium
GAGTACTCCGGGGCAGACCGATAACTAGCCTATCAATAGAGCGGGGAATATCGTGAGCATTAAACGTTTAATAGTCGTCATGGGTCTTGCGGCTGTTGCACCCGTTAGCAGCGCCCATCATGCCGTCGCCGGTAACTACGATTCCGCAACGATCGTTGAAGTCGAGGGCGAGATCACCTCCATCCTGATGCGAAACCCGCATCCGCAGATAACACTGCGTGCCGTTACCGAGGACGGCGAGGTACAGGATTGGCAGATGGCGACCACCGCGCTCAGCAACATGCGACGCTGGCAGATCGACCCGAACTTCATACAGGTCGGCGATACGATACGCGCCGCCGGCAATCCCGCACTTCGAATCGAACATGGGCTCTATATTTCGAACGTATTGACGGCCGACGGCGAGGAAGTCCTGCTCGGCGGTAACGTTGAGCCGAGATGGACAGATCGAACGATCGAGATGTCGGAGAGTCGTCGCCGCGGTGTCGGAGATCCGTCCTCACCGGAACTCGGAATTTACCGAGTGTGGAGCACCGTCGACAACATTCCGATGCTGATGCCGCGCAATATCGGCCGTACGCCCGAAGGGCGCGCGAATCTGACGCCGGCAGCGCTGGAAGCCGTGGATGCATTCGTCTGGGCCCGCGACAATCCGCTGCAGAACTGCGCACAGAAGGGGATGCCGCTGATTATGGAGGCGCCGTATCCGTTCGAGATACGGCAGGACGGAGAAGACATCCTCTGGCATAACGAGGAGTTCGACACGATTCGGCGCATTCATATGTCTGCGGATGCGACCGCGGAAGGACAGCCCGATTCCTTGCTGGGTTATTCGATTGGCCGCTGGGAAGATGAACGCACGCTCGTCGTCACGACGACCAACGTGAACTGGGGGCATTTCGATGGTCAGGGCATTCCCGCAAGTACGGAATCGGAGATGATCGAGACATTTACGCTGAGTCCGCAGGGCGATCGGCTCGACTACAGCGTCACGATTTCGGATCCCGTCTATCTCAAGGAGCCGATGACATTCGGTAAGCACTGGGTTTGGTATCCCGATGCAGAAGTTGGTGTTTACAACTGCACACCGGAAGCTGAGGACTGATTTCCCGTAGCCGACGCGCCGCCTTTGCCACGTATTTGCCGGGAGTTTCCAGGCTCAAGCAGTTAGAATCAGACGCAAACAACGTTCCGGAGCAGCAATGTCCTTTTCGGGGGAATTTGGACACCGCGCCGGCTCTTCGCCGGCTGCATTGGCAGTGCCCGTTCGGGCGCCCGCTGCTGGAATCTGCCCGCACTCTATCTCTTGTCTCGTCGTACGTTTCACTTGCCGTCCCATGTGTCGGAGGTAATCTCATGAATACCGCTCTAACCAAACGATTGACCATTCTTGGCTGCTTCGGAGCCTGCTTCTATGCGCTGTCGCCTGCCATCCTCGGCGACGAGGTTGTGCGAATAATTCAGACCAACTATGCGGGCAGCAATGCACATGTTATCGACCCGGAGACTAACCAGGTTCTCGACGTCATCGAGGGCGTTCCAAAAGCGCATGCGGCCGTGAACCATCCGGACGGAACCTACTACTACTTCGCGAACGAACACGTCAATGCAATAGACGTGGTCGAAGTGGAGACGCTCGAAGTGGTCGAGCAGATTCCGCTAATGGACAGGCCGAACAAGCTCGTCATCAATAAGGCGCTCGGCAAACTCTATGTCGGCATCCGCGACTCTGCATTCGTGCAGGTAATCGACCTGGATTCGCATGACATCATCAAGACGATCCCGGTACTGCACGGCGTCCACAACATTTACGTCACGGACGATCAGCGATGGATGATCGTGGGACTTGGCGCGACTCCCGCAACTTTCGACGAGCCCACGATACAGGTCATCGATCCGCATACGGATGAAGTCGCCTGGGGCATACCGCTCGACGGCCACCGCGTGAGGCCCATGGCCATCGAGTCGAATGCGGACGGTTCTCCAAAGCGAATCTTTGCGCAAGCGACACGGTTGAACGGATTTTTCGTGGTCGACTGGGATCAGCGAAAAGCCGTGGATTTTGTCAGCCCGCCGTCGCTGCCCGTCTCGCAACAGAACTTCGATGGCATCCAGGACGGGACCGGGCACGGGCTTCTGGTACTGCCTGATCAATCAGCGCTCTGGTATGCGAGCCGGCTGGACAGTCGCGTTTACGCCTGGTCGTTGCCGGAGCTTGAATTCATGGGCGGCGTAGATGTCGGACCGTCTCCGCAATGGCTGACCGCGACCCCCGATAGCGGAACGCTCTACGTCAGTCTCGTCGGATCGATGGAGACAGTCGCACTCGATACCAGGACGCACGAAATTGTTGCGCGGATTGACGTCGGTTTCGGGCCGAAGCGAAATTCGACACACGTCTTCCAGACCGGGCAGGTACAGTGAGCGCGATGTTGCCGCGGGCGCGGGGCGCAGCGTTATCGGCTGCTTTGGCGATGGTCGCTGTCGCCGGATCGGCACAGGCACAGAGCGGGCTCGATTTCGACTTCTACCGCAATAACGTCGAGCCGATTTTCATTCGGTCTCGAGGTGATTTCTTGCCGCCCGACCCGGGCGATCCCGCTTGCGTGATGTGCCACACCTGGCAGTCGAGTACTCCGCTGATGCTCGAATCGCTCGAGGATGGCGCAGACGGCAGCATTTTCTGGAGCGAGGAACAATCGCGAATTAATTTTGAAGCCGTCTCCGCCCTCGTTACTCCGGGTGACCCGCAGAACAGCCGGCTTCTATTGGCCCCACTCAGCGCCGCGGCGGGCGGTACGCCTCTGCATACCGGCGGCAAGGTATGGGATTCGCAGGACGATCCGGAATGGCAGACCCTTGCGCAATGGGTTCGAACGGCTTCGGCGAGCGCCGCCGCGGAGCCCGCTGCCAGCGTCGATTACGAGTTCTTCCGGGCCTGCGTGCACCCGGTCCTCTTCCAGGTCACGGAGTCCGGTCTGACGTGCACGAATTGTCACGTCGCCGAATTCGCGCAAGCGGATCCCGAAGAATCCTGGATCGCCGTCAATCGGCTGATCGAGCCCGGCCACCCCACACGCAGTCGTCTCCTGATGCATCCGCTGCACCCGGACGCGGGCGGTGACTACGTGCATAACGGCGTCCGCAGATGGCGGACTCAGAACGATGCCGAGTGGCAGATGCTTGCCGCATGGGTAAATGGAGAAAGAACGGGTACGGATTGCCGTCGCTGAGACGGGCCGGCGGAAGCATTGATGCGGGAAGTTAGATGATCGCAATTCGATACTTCGAAACGGAGTAGCGCAGGTGGGGAAGTTTCTTGCGGTGGTCGTGCTGTTCGCTGTCGCGATATCGGCGTCGGCGCATCACTCGATTTCGCGACACTATCATCGCAATCAGGAAATCACGATCGAAGGCGTGCTAACGAACGTCGATCTGAGAAACCCTCACTCGATGCTACGCATGCGCGTCGCGAACGAAGAGGGCGGTTCCGACGAATGGATGCTGGAGCTCGATGATGCCGGTGAGCTGTCCGAGTTGGGCATCACCTCCGAGACATTGCTCGCCGGCGACGAGCTGGTCGTTTTCGGCTATCTTGCGAGAGACGGTTCGAATGCCATGTTCATCGAGCGATTCCAGCGACCGGCTGACGGCCTCGTTTACGAAGACGACTAGATAGCGAGCGCGAGCGCCACTCCGCGCCGATTCTTCGCCGTAACCGGAAGTATCCGCACGCTCCGGCAGCGGCTATGATTGCCGCGCATTCCCGAGATTGCGGCGATTTCACAATGAACTCCGATAACAGCAGCGATCCGATGTCCACAGAGTCTGGAGATCATCAGGCTAATCTGGTTGCCGAGCTAACGGCGGCGCTAAGGTCCGGTGAGCGCGACGCCGCACGGCGTCTAGTTCTCCCGCTACACGCCGCCGTGATTGCGGATCTGCTGGAGAGCATTCCGCGAGATGATCGCGAGTACTTCGTCGAGGTATTGCGCGAAGAGTTCGATCCGAAGATTCTCGCCGAACTCGATGAAGCAGTCGCCAAGCAGGTTGTAGAGCATCTCGGTGTGGCGCATGCCGCCGAAGCGGTCGCATCGTTAGCAACGGACGACGCGATTGACGTCGTCGAAGATCTGGATGAGAAACTGAAGCAGGCAGTTCTCGAGCCGCTGCCACCACAACGACGCACGCTGGTCGAAGAGGGGCTCTCCTTTCCGGAGGATAGTGCCGGACGGCTGATGCAACGCAATGTCGTTGCTGTCTCGCCGGACTGGAGTGTCGGCAAAGTCATCGATTACCTGCGCGACGCCGATGATCTGCCGGCAGATTTTTTCGATCTGTTTCTCGTCGATGAGGCGCAGCGACCTATCGGCACGATCGCGTTGAGTCGTGTACTGCGAACGGCGCGCGATGTTCGTCTCGCTGAGATCAAGCGGGCGGACATGCGTTTGATCCCGGCGGATATGGATCAGGAAGAAGTCGCTTTCCTGTTCAGTCAGCGGGACTTGATATCGGCGCCTGTCGTCGACACCGATGGAAAACTGCTAGGCGTAATCACGATCGACGATATCGTCGATGTCATCCACGAGGAGCACGAGGAAGACATCATGGGTCTCGCGGGCGTTGGCGGGGAAGATTTCCTGTTTCACGCGATCATCGACACGACGCGATCCCGTTTTCTCTGGCTGATGGTGCATCTTGTCGCGGCGATCGCAGCTTCCGCGGTGATTAGCCGCTTCGCGGGGACGATCGAGGAACTCGTCGCTCTGGCTATCCTCATGCCGATCGTAGCTACTATGGGCGGAACTGCCGGAATTCAGGCTCTGACGGTCGCCGTTCAGGCCATTGCCATGAAGGAACTGACCTCGGCAAACGCGATGCGTGCGATTCGTAAGGAACTGATCGTGAGTACTCTCAACGGATTCATGTTTGCCGCGCTGATCGGGGGCGTGGCCTGGCTGTGGTTCGGCAGCCCGGCCCTGGGCGGTGTCATCGCTGTCGCGATGGTCATAAATCTTATGGCCGCGGGCCTGGCCGGAAGTGTTCTCCCGGTAGTCATCCAGCGCGCCGGGTTTGATCCGGCTGTTGCTTCCAGCGCCCTGCTGACCTCGATAACGGACGTCGTGGGTTTTTACGTCTTCCTGGCGCTGGCAGCGGTGTTGCTGCTGTAGCTCTCCGAGCTGTTCCCGGATGAGTGGATTTACGCTCGTTCCGCGCTTCCGCGGAAACAATTTCTAGAAATTGCCTTAACTTCCGTGTCTAACCGGGTCAGGGCTGCTTGTGGCCG
>JAHEKF010000106.1 GCA_024638465.1 Rhodospirillaceae bacterium
CGCGCTGGTGGGAGCCGACGAACGACCTGCCGAATCCCTGGGTCGGGCGGAGGTTGCCGCTCCCCGACGGCCGGTCCTGGGGGTCAACCGCAGGCGCAGACGCCGATCCGACGAACGGAACGGTCTGGATCATCGACCGGTGTGGTTCCAACACCTGCGTCGGTTCGGATCTCGACCCCATTCTCCAGTACGACGCGGACGGAAATTTTCTGCAAGGCTTCGGTGCCGGAATGTTCGCCTTCCCGCACGGTATTCACGTCGATGCGAACGGCAACGTTTGGGTAACGGATCCGCTGCCTCCCGATGGCCGTGGCGCTGGCGGCAATATCGGCCAGCAGGTGACGAAGTTCAGCCCGAACGGCGACGTGCTGATGGAACTGGGTACGCGTACGGTCAGCGGCAGGGGAACGAATACCTTCAGTTCTCCCTCCGATGTGGTCGTTGGCAGAAACGGTGACATCTTCGTCGCGGACGGACACGGCGTCGGGACGAACGAGCGCATCGTCAAGTTCGATCGAAACGGCAACTACGTCATGGAATGGGGTGTGCCGGGTTTCGGTGCCTGCGGCAGCGGCCAGTTCTCGAGCCTCCATGCGCTCGAGCTTGACTCGCAAGGCAGGTTGTTCATCGGTGATCGTGACAACAATCGCATTCAGATCTACGACCAGGATGGCAACTACCTCGATTGCTGGCACCAGTTCGGGCGGCCCAGCGGCATCCACATCGATACCAACGACACGATCTACGTCGCCGATTCGGAATCGAGCACCGAACTGCCCGAATACGGCGGCCCCCCGAGTCCGTTCGAGCGCGGGATTCGGGTCGGTAGCGCGATTGACGGCTCAGTGCTCTATTTCATTCCGGATCCCGCGCCCCGGGACGGCAGTAGCGCCGCGGAAGGCGTCGCCGCAACCGACGATGGCGTTATTTTCGGTGCGGAAGTGGGGCCGCGCCAGGTCGTTCGCTACGAGCGAAGGTAGCTGCCGGTCCGTACGCCCTCCTCGAGCGCTGATCCGCTTCACAGGCGCGCGGGTCGGACACCGGCTGCGGACGCGGCGCAGGGTATTATTCGACAATGCCCGATCGATCCGATTATCCCAAAGCCGGCGTCAGCGGTGATCTGTACCCGGCCGCGGGGCCGACGGACCTTGAAACCGTTCTGGATAGTCTGGAAGACGGGCTGATTCTGCTGGATCACCGCGGCTGCTGCCGCTATCTCAACAAGGCAGCGAGTCAATTCTTTTCCCGACCGCGCGCCGCCCTCCTCGGTCAGTCGTTCTGGGACCTGGCTCCCGAAGCGGCGACGGGGCTCGTCCGGGATGCCTTTGAGCTTTCGTTGCGGGACGGCGTTACCGTGGAAGTCGAAAGTACGATTCCGCCGGCTCCGGGGAGCTACAACCTGCGCGCTTCGCCGTTGGACGGCAAGCTCTGGGTTCGAATGCGCGACATTAGCCAGCGCAAGGCAGAGGATCTAGGTGTTCGAAGTCTCGCGCGGATATTTAGTGACGCTGCTGACTCGATCTTGATTCTCGACCTGGACGGCCGAGTATTGCGTATGAACGAAGAAGCAGAGCGTATGTTTCGTCGCGAAAGCGAAGAAATCGTCGGTCGATCGATTACTACGCTGATACCCGAGGAGTTCCACAAAGAGACGAAGGAAATGCTGGCGCGTTGCCTCCGAGGGGAGAATGTCCGGAATTTCGAAACGACCCGGTGGCGCGCCGATGGCGAAATAGTTTCGATGCTTACCACCATGTCCTTGATAACGGATGACGCTGGAGGCCCTGTCGCAATTACCGCGATTGCGAAAGATATATCCGAGATCAAGCGAGCAGAGCGAACACTGCGCGTCCAGCGGGCTACTCTCGCTCAGCAAGCCAGGCAAACTACGGTCAGCGAACTGGCTGCCGGCCTGGCGCACGAACTGAATCAGCCTCTCGCTGCTATCGGCCACTATTGCGATGCCGCGCTCTCGCTCGCCCGGCCTGAAAACAGCGAACTCATGGAGATCGTTCGCGAAGCCGCTGAACAGGCCGAGCGGGCTGCTAATATTATCCGCAACTTACGGAGTCAGATTGGCAAGAGGCCGGAGCAGAAATCACATAGGAATTTGAACGCGCTAATCAAGACCACAGCCCGATTCTTGCGTGCGGAGGCTCGCGCAAGGAGGATTAGAATTCAGTTGTCGCTCGATAAAGATCTACCAGACGTGCTGATAAACGAAGTGGAGATACAGCAGGTACTTACAAACGTGATACTCAATAGTATGGAAGCGATAGAAGATGCCCAAAGTGACCGACGTCGTGTAAAGATCACGACACGGCACGTGGGCGATGCTGCTGAAGTGAAAATCCAGGATACCGGGCCTGGTATCGACCCGGAAGTGCTGGGAACGACCTTCGCACCGTTTCAGACTGACAAACCCCATGGACTGGGATTGGGGCTCTGGATATGCCAATCCATCCTGCTAGCGCACCGGAGCCGACTATGGGCTGAGGCCGGTCCCGACGGAGGTGCGATTCTCCGGTTCGATCTACCGCTAACGGACAGTGACCCGCATGTCGAGTGAGCCCACGGTTTTTGTTGTAGATGACGATCCTTCCGTGCTTAAAGCGATTTCGCTGTCTCTGAGCAAGCGCGGGTATTCGGTCGAAGCGCACCCGTCAGCAGAGAGTTTCCTCGCCGCTTACGACTCCGCACGTCCTGGGTGTCTTGTCCTCGATCTGCGTCTGTCCGGAATGACGGGGTTCCAGTTGCAGGACACGCTTAATCAGCAACCCGTAAAGATTCCCATCATCTTTATCAGCGGTCATGGGGACATTCCAGCGACCGTTCACGCAATAAAAGAAGGCGCAGTCGATTTTCTCGAGAAGCCGGTCCGGCAAGAACTGTTGCTCGATCGAATCGACGAAGCCTTGAGCGAAGATCAGCGCAATCGGGAGATTGAAGCGCAACGACGCGGAGTGATGGACCGGTTCGCGCAACTAACGTCCCGCGAGCGGGAAATACTGGCGATGCTGGTTGCCGACTCAGTCGATACGTCGACGAAGGGAATCGCCAGGCAGCTTGGAATTAGTCCCAGAACCGTGGAGAGCCATAGAGCTCGAATCATAGAAAAAATGCAGGCTAAATCCATCCCCGATCTGGTAGCCATGGCGAAAGTTTGTCGCTTCTGACTCGTTGCGGTTCGCGAGTCGTGATGCCGATCAATGGCCTCGCGCGGGCTTACAATTTGCTATCGAGAACGAAGTCGATGGACGCGCTCAGTTTCGACCAGGCGCGGAAAGCGCGATGTAGTTATTGCCCCGAAGCGTAGATGCGACGCATGTCTTGCGGACGAGCCGCAAATACTCGTTCGCTGCGACAACTTCCTCGCCGAGCATGAGAATGCCGATACCGACTCGCGTATCGGCACTTCGTGGCGTTACGTGTCCGAATTTTGCGCGGAACATGCGCGCGAACTTCAATGCCGCTGGCATAGAGGTCTTAGTGAGCAAGCTGATCAACTCGTCATCCGTCGCCGTAATAACAACGTCCAAGTTTCGAGTATCCCGAATCGTCGCCACCAGACTTTCCCGCAGTTCGGCGCGATGAGCGCGATCCTGAGCGTGCTCTTCAACGATGCAGATCAGCGCATTGCCGTTACCCGGGTTCCTTGTCAGTTTTTCCAAGCGGGCCAGGAAATCGCCGGGCGTAACCAGGATCAGTTCTGAGTTCGCTAACGATCTCTCGACAGCTTCATCAGGCGCCCCATTCATCGGTGGCTCGAGCGAGGACCGCTCAAGGTCCCTCGCCTGGCTTCGACATGGGCGTCGAGCCGCCGACACTGATCAGCGTGTTCTGAAGTTGTCTCACCGTCCGTCTCCGGCAGTTTCCATAGTGGAATACTGGAGCGGAAAGTCTCGCGTTCTCAATCCGTAAAACTACCCGGGTAGTCGTACGCATTCACTTATCGTGGCCAGCTGCATGAGAATTCGTACATAGGATTTTTCGAGTTCACGCAGGTATGGTCAAAAACTCGGCGCGATTCGTGTTGATTAGTGAAGCCACTCTTTGGGTGGCAGGTGTGGCGTGCTTTGGCGCACTGCTGATCCTGCAGTATGAGCGACGGACAGCGGCCGAAACGGAAGTCGAGCGGTTTCTAGGTATCCAGCTTGAGGCGCCGGAATCAGTGCCGTTGCTGGCGCTAACTGGCGAATCTGAAAGTTTGCTCCACGATCTGGATCAGGATGTTGCTGCCACGGTCGGCATTTCCGAGCGAAATGTTGCCGAGGAGAAGGCTGGATCTGCGATCGGTGTTCTGCGGATTCCGAGGCTTCAGTTGGAGGTTCCGATTTACCCGGATGCCGGCGACCGTGCACTGGAGCAGGGCATTGGCTGGATCCCGGACACCGCCTCTCTCGACTCGCACGGAAATGTCGGAATCGCCGGGCATCGAGACAGCTTTTTCCGACCACTAAAGGACATCGCCACAACCGATGTGATCGAGGTCGTTGGTGCGGCATCGACAACCCGTTACCAGGTAACAGATACCTGGATCGTCGAGCCCGACGCCGTACATGTTCTCGACTCGTCGGATGAACAAGTTCTGACACTGGTTACCTGTTACCCGTTCTATTTTGTCGGGCACGCGCCGCAGCGATTCATCGTAAGAGCGGCGGCGATCGATTCGTTGTGAAGTACTGCTAAGCAGTTCAATTAAGTAGAGGAGATTGAAGTGAGAAATTTGGTATTAATTCTGGTTCTTTCCACCGCGATGGGCTCGACCGCGATTGCCCAGCAAACGATGACGTCGAGCGGTGAAGTCGTGTCAGTCAGGCTCGTCCCACGCACGTTTTCCGTTCGGGATGCGCAAGCACGCGAAGTTATCCGTTACAGAGTGCCCGCGGGTACGCAGGTAACGATTGCCGGTGGGCAGGCGCGCCTCGGGCACTTGCGCGCGGGCGACCGGGTCGACGTGACCTATCGCAATACGGACGACGGCCGCGAAGCAACAAGAGTTCGCGTGCCGCAAGCGACGGCTTCGCTCGACCAGCGAGCAAGCGAAGGGCTGTTCAGCACCGTTTCCGGAGAAGTCGCGGCTATTAACTTCGGTACGCGCACGCTGACCGTGGTCGGCGATCAAACCGGTGAACGGTTCAGCTATTCCGTTCCGCAGAGCACGCGAATCACCATCGAGGGCGAAAACGCGCGGCTCGGGAATCTCAGGAGAGGCGACCCGGTTACTCTGCGATTCAGGTCAGAGGGAGACCAGCGCG
>JAHEKF010000107.1 GCA_024638465.1 Rhodospirillaceae bacterium
CGTTTTTTCTGCGCTTCCTGCGCATCGGCGACCTTCTGCTGCAGGCAAGCCTGCTGAGCGGCTTGCAGCGCGGCAGGATCTCGCGCCGCGGGTGCAGCATTGGCCGCCGTCGCGTTCGAGGCGGGGGCCGGTGCGCCCTGTTGATTGATTGCGGCCTTGATAACGCCGGCGAGCTGTGGCGTGATCTCACCGGTGACTTCCATTTCGTGTTCGGCCTGGAATTTCGAGACTGCCACGATCGTTGCCACGGTCGCTTCGCCGTCGAGGTTGCCCGGGTCGTAACCCAGAGTCGCGAGGTCCTGCTGAATGATCGCGGTCAACTCGTCCGCGTCGGCCAGCAACGGCAGCGTCGCGACAAAAAAACTCAGCGTAAGAATCAGTCCCCTGCGCATAACACTCCTCCGGTTCTGGTTGTATTTCTTTCGATTAAGGCTACCTCATCGGCCAACGAGGGACCAGTTAAAAATAGTGCCGGTACCCCGTTCCTTGCCTGGGATAACATCCCGGCAAGATGGATTTTCGTTAATCGTTCTTCGCGGATACCCTTCAGCGAGAACTTTGCTGTCGAGATGCGTGTCGACACCACATACGTCGGAACGACGGGTGTGAGCGGCAACGACACCCGATCGCATTGACAGGTTGAACCACCGGCAGGTCTTCGGAAAAGCGAATCGCTCGACCCAAGGAAGTGGATTGTCGCTGTCGATTGCTAAGGTGCTGAACCAGGACGTTGCTATTCCCGATGACCCGTTTCGCAGCCGGTCCGGGCGGCGCCGGACGGCTCGGCCCGCAGCAGGTACGGAAGCGGTGCGCGTGTCTCGAGACTCGTTTCTCCCGGGATCGAACGCAGTCGGGAAGCAGCCATATCGCAATGGGTTAGAATCGCTTTGGTTTCGCCGATCGATCAACACTTCTGGGGAAAAAAATCGATGCGCTGGTTTCAGCGAACATCTCCGTTACAGTGCGTGGGAAATGTCTACGACGCCGTTCTCGGCCAGCCGCAACGGCGACGACGAAAAACGAGGGTGCGACGATGCGAGCTCATCGTGCTCGCTCTGCTCATCGCGTGCGTGGCAGACGTCCATGCTCAGGATTCGCGTTTACAACTGTCCGGAGGCGTCACGGCCGTGGGCATTTACCCGGATGACTCGCGCATCGGGGAAGATCGGACCCTGTCGGCCGATCTCTTCGTGCAACGTACGGACTCACGGGGGCAGTGGTTCGTCTATATCGAAGGCAATTCGAGTCTCGACCAGGGCGCTGCATCAACACGCTTAATCGAAGCGAATGCCGACGCCGGTACCGCTCTCGACGCGGATCGAAACGGGCGCATCCAGCTCTCCGAGATCAATTATCAGTTCTTTAAAAACGACGGCGCGCGCCTTACTGTCGGGCTCCTGGATCCATCCGCGTATCTCGATCGCTCGCGAATCACCAATGACGAGAACGTTCAGTTTCTCGGCGCGTCCTTCGTAAACAATCCGACGATCGCGTTTCCGGACTACACCCTGGGTCTGGTCTATACGAGACCGCGCGGTTCCGGGTGGCCGCAACTTAACGCGGTTTTGACGAGCGCCAGGGGAATAGCGGACAACCCGAACGTTTCCTACAGCCAGCTGATTCGATTTCGCGGCGAGGAGAGCGGCGCATTCGCCGCGTTGGCAACGGGCTGGGAACTTGAGCAAACGCTGGTTCGAGTCGGCGCCTGGATGAACACGCGCCCGCATTCTGAGTTATCGGGAACAGCAACTGACAAAAGCAACTACGGAGCGTATGCGGTGCTCGGTCGATCATGGAACGATCATGCATTGAATCTCAGACTTGGGCTCGCGAACGACAAAGTGGCCGAGGGATCCGAGTTCGCATCTGTCGCCTATCGTTACAGTTGGCGTGATCACGCCTTCGGCGTCGGCTTCGCAAGGACCTTTCTCTCCTCGGAGATCGACCCATCAGGGCTGGACGACACGTCGCAACTGGAAATCTTTGCCAGATTTACGATCGACCAGTCAATCCACCTGACGGCATCGGTTCAGCGTCTCGACAATAGCGGCTTCGTGGCCGTTGAAACCAGCGCGCGGAATTCAATCGTGATCGCTGGCCTGCGCTTTCACTATTCGTTCTAGATCGTCTGCGTCGGCTTCGTGCGGCTGGCATAGCGAAGTACGGCGTAGCCAACCACACCGGAAATCAGCGAAGCCAGCAGAATCGCAAGCCGGTCGGCGCGCGCGTAGCCGACGCCTTCCTCCGCGAACGCCAGACCGCCGATGAAAATGCTCATCGTGAATCCGATACCGCAGATAACGGCGACGCCATAGATCTGCAGCCAGGTAACGTCGGGCGGAAGCCGAACGATACCGAGTTTTTCGAAGATGAAGGTAAAGCCGAAGATGCCGGCCTGCTTGCCGATTACGAGACCGAGAAAGATGCCCAAAGGCACGTCGGCCAATAACAACCGTGGCTCGAACCCGCTCAAAACCACGCCCGCATTAACGAAAGCGAACAAAGGCAGTATCCCGAATGCAACCCATGGGTGCAGCATGTGGATCAGTCGCCTGAGCAGCGGCTCCGAGCCGTCGTCGGGTTGATGTCCGGGTATTGCCAGAGCCGTTACGACGCCGGCGAGTGTGGCATGCACGCCGGATTTCAACACGCAGACCCATAGCACCATACCGACGAGAAGGTACGCGCCAATTCGCGTGACGCCGAGGCGATTCAGAACAACAAGTGCTGCTACGGCTACCGTGGCGAACGCCAGCGACACAAACGACAGACTGCTCGTATAGAAAAGCGCGATGATGATGATAGCGCCGAGGTCGTCGAGAATTGCGAGCGTCATCAGGAGTACTTTCAGCGCGATGGGTACGCGATTCCCGAGCAGCGCGAGAACGCCGAGGGCAAATGCGATGTCGGTAGCGGTGGGGATCGCCCATCCCCTCAGGCCGGCCGGGTCGTTCCAGTTCAGCGAAGCGTAGATGATGGCGGGCGCGACGATGCCGCCAAGCGCGGCTATCGCCGGAAGCACCAGTTGCGAACGATCCGCGAGATAGCCTTCCAGGAACTCCCGCTTGATCTCCATGCCGACGAGAAAGAAGAATACCGCCATGTGGCCATCGTTCACCCATAAAAACAGGGGTTTCTCGACGGCGATGGTTCCGACACGTACCTCGCCGGGGATAGTCAGGAAGGCCTGGTACAGTTCGGAGAGCGGCGAGTTCTTGACCACCATGGCCAGGATCGTGGCTATCAGCAGGAGGATGCCGCCTGCGGACTCTAGATGCATGAAGGCGCGGATTCGCGCGCCGAACTCCGCTAGCTCGTCGAGCAGATCGACGTCGTCGTGGGGTTTGTTCACCGTTGCTGTCGCTAGCGGTACGTTCTGGCCGAAGCCGGATTTCGGCCCGCGTCAGGCTTGAAGCGGAGACTCGAAGCCCGCCGGTTTGACGGTCATTACCGAGCAATCGACCGATGCGATCACTTTCTCCGCCGTATTGCCGATCATTAAACCGGGAATTCCAGAGCGGCCGACGCTGCCGATGACGACGAGATCAGCTTTCCGTTCTTCGGCAAGGTCGGCGATGACGTGCCCGGCCTCACCTTTGACGACCTGGATGGTTGTCTTGTCGTACGGGTGGGCAGCGACCAGCGCTTCGACACTTTTCTTGTGAGTTCTACCCATGTCCGCGATGACGCGCTCGACGAGGCCCATGTCGATGTGGCCCGTCTTTAACTTCGCCTCCGCCGCGAGATGCCAGGCATGGGCAACGATCAGCTCGCTATCGTCCATTTCGGCGAGAGACGTCGACATCTCCATGATCTGCGTTGCAAGCGGCGCTGCTTCGGGCTCGTTCGGGTCGATTTCCACGGCCGCGAGAATTCGTCGATAGTTGTCGGTGTCCATCGGCCGGATTATCCATACGGGGCAGGGACACTTGCGCATGATCTGCTGGTCGGTAGTGCCGAAGAGCATGTTCAGTCGCTGAATGCCCCCCTGTGGGGCTTTGACGACGAGGTCGTAGCCGTCCGCGAGCACGGCTCGTACTGCGGTGCGTGCCTTGCTGCCGCTTTTGACGACAACCGCGACCTCGAGCGATGAATAATCCTTACCCAAGGACGCCCCTAATTCCTCGAGTTCCTCGCGCCTTGCCTGAAGATGCGCCTGACGGATTTCGTCGAGCGCGGGTTCGAGCGTCGAATCGGACGGCATGAAATTATCGGAGCTGACGACATCGAATAATGTCAGTTTGGCGCCGTTAGCGACTGCGAGCCTTGCGGCTCGCCCGAGCGCGTACCGTTCGCCTTTACTTTCATCGGCGACAAACAGCAGATTCTTGAAACGTTTCATCGAGGTCCTCTTGGAAGGGGCAGCCGCTGTTCCGGCGCCCGTTGTGTACTATTGCCCATAATACCCCATGAACGGTGTGGGACCGTCAATTTTCCGCGTCGTCCAAGAGACCGGCTTCAGCTCGCCCGGCGACAAAAAATGAGTCGGCGCGGGCGCGGACGTATCGGGAATACTGTTGCGCCGACCGGAGTGGCCGTCTAGATTGGAATCGATCGTACAAACGCCGAACGGTTACCGGCGCGAAAACGGACTGCACCGAAAGTGCGAGAGGAAGTTCGAAATGAGAATCGTCTTAACTCTGTTCTGCCTGGTATTCCTGCTGCCGAAGGCGTGGGCGGCAGAAGATCGATACAGCTGCACGATCGAGCGCGGCTATAGTCTGGGGGCATCGGGACTCTCGGCCAACCGCCGAGTACTGGCGGCGGTATCGACCCGTACCTTCGAGATCGACCGCCAGACCGGTGCGGTGACCGGCAATCTGCTCGACAACACGCGGTTCACGGCGACTGTGGTTTCCCGCGGAAGCTCCGAGAATCCTTTCCAGGTTTACTGGGTCGTTCGCGGAGTGGTCGCAGGACCCAATCTGCGGTTCGTCGAAGTTCAGGAATATGAGGACGGGCCGCGCAAGCCGTTTCGAGCCGTCGTGCAGAACTGGACCTATACCGGCTATTGCGAATGAGCGAGGCTGCCTGATCTCGATGCAGCCCATTTGCCCTAAAGAGCTCGAACCGCTGGTGGCGATCGAGCGCGAACTGGTCGACGCCGCCAAGAATTTCCGCATCCTCGGGTCGCTGTCGTGGACGAGAGCGACGCTCGATTCGTTCCTCGAATCCTGGCG
>JAHEKF010000011.1:0-10782 GCA_024638465.1 Rhodospirillaceae bacterium
CGACGTGCGCGTGCAGAAGACGCTGTTGCGTCCTTACCAGGACAGAGATGTCGTGGATTTCGACCTGTCGGTCGTATTGAACAGCCACCTGGATGACTAGACGTGACAGACCTGCTCAAACAACTCAATCACAGGCAGTTCATGCTCATCAGCATCGCGATTCCAGCGCTGTTGGCGATCGGCTTGCTGACGTATCTGGTCAAGCCGAGCGTCACGGAATTTCTTGCCGCGCGGAATTCATTCGCGTTGCTGAGTGAGAGCACGGAAAACGGCGTTGGTCTGGACGCCCAGCTGGCCGATCTCAGAACCACGGTCGAAGTCCTGGAGCGCGAACTGCATGGCGACATGGCGAATCTTCCGATCAAACAGATGGAAGCCTTCATCATCGGACGCCTGCAAAGCATTTCCTGGCGCAACGACATCCGTCTGATCAGCGTCGAACCGGCCGACGGCGGTCTTTCGGGAGAATTCAGCGAGCTGCTGTTCGATGTCGAACTGCACGGAAAATATCTCGATATGTTCGCCTGGCTCGAGGCGGCAAGGGACGAGCTGGGCTTTGTTGTCATCAAGCAATTCGAAATGGCGCCACAAACGGAAAGTACGGTCGACGAACCTGAGTTGAACGTGAACCTGACGATGGCCTCATACCGGCGGGTGGACGCATGAAGCGCTCGCCACTGACGCTCGTATTGGCGCTGGCCGGGGGCGTTGCGCTTGCCGCCGACGTGCCTGTGCGCAACCCGTTTCAGGTTCCCGTCGGTCTCGACGAGCCGGCCGTCAACCAGACTGCGGCGCGACCAGCGGAGGCGCCTGTAGAGCTCCGCTTGCGCGCGACGCTCCTGGCGGGAGAACGTTCCTCCGTGATCCTGGACGGCGCAATTCTGATGATCGGCGAGGAATACTCTGGCTATCGACTGGTGTCGGTTCGGGAAGGCGAGGCCGTGTTGTGGAAGAACGGCGAGTCGATTCGGCTGCACGTGGATGAAGATGATGGATAGGATTGTGAGCAAACTTCGCCGGAGCGCATTCCGCGCTGCACTGGCAATACTGGTAACCATTGCCGGTCTCGGCAGCATGCCGGCCGTGAATGCGCAGCCGAATAGCGAACTGCCACCGGTAATTTCGGTGTCGATGCGCGACGTCGAGCTGGCCGAAGTGATGGAGATGCTGTCGATACAGAATCGCACGAATATTCTGCTGGCGGAGGGCGTCGAGGGCACCGTTAGCGTCAATCTCTACGATGTCGCACTGGACGACGCGATCGAATCCATTGCGAACGCCGCCGGTTTCATTGTCGAACGGCGTGGCGGCAGCTACTTCATCGTAGAACCCGATAGCGCGGGCGAGTTCGGTGACAGCGGCTTTACCGTCGTCGAGGCTTTCAAGATTCAGTACGCGGATACCGAGCTGATTGAAGAGTCTCTGAACCCCTATCTGTCGACATACGGCACGATCTCATCGCTCCCCGAGAGCAAGATGGTGGTTATCGAAGATCAGCCGGCGTTCATGTCGCGCATGACGAGGCTGATCAGAGACCTCGATCACCGCCCGCAGCAGATACTCATAGAGGCCAAGATCCTCGAGATCACACTGGCCGACGAAGACGCATACGGAATCGACTGGCAGAAATTCTTCCAGGGCGAAAGTGGAACGGGTGACGGCGTATTCGGCACGCAAGGCCTTTCGGGGCCCGGCTCATCCGGATCGACGGGATTCTTCTTCGAATACCTGACCCCGGATTACGAAATCGCGCTGGATGCACTCGAGGTGCGCGGCAGGCTCAGAACGCTGTCGACACCGAAACTGCTCGCGCTCGAACATGAAGAGGCTTCCGTCATCATCGGCGATCGCCGCGGCTACCAGGTTACGACGACCATCAATCAGGTTACTACCGAGACGATCGAGTTCCTCGAATCCGGTGTCATCCTCCGCGTTACGCCGTCCGTTGATGCGCAGGGACAGATCATGCTCGAGGTTCATCCGGAGGTCAGCAACGGCACCGTAGACGCGAATGGAATCCCGTCGCAGACGACAACCGAGCTCACGACGCGGCTTCTCGTGCCCAACACCGAAACGGTTTTCCTCGGCGGACTGATCAAGCATGCGTCGACGCAGGACCAGCAGCGCGTCCCGGTGTTGGGGCGCATGCCCGGACTGCGAAAGATCTTCTCCAACCGGCAGGAGACCAATATCAACACGGAGACCATCGTTCTCATCACGCCGCGTATCGTTGACGATTACGTCGATCGGCTCGGCAGGACGCAGGCCGAGATCGTGGAGACAGTCGGAGACGAACTCGATATCGAGGCTGTCCGGATGGAGACGGATGTGGTCGAGGTGTTCGGCCCGCCGTACGAGCCGGAGGAGTCCGGGGAAGAGTAGTTTCCGCATGCGCCGCGGTAGTCTGACCGCGTGAGCATTGCGCGTGTTATTCGTGTACGGTGCGCGTTCGCAATGCGCGTGCAGGTGGATTAAATCCGCCTGCCGCACACCCCCGGCTTCAGAGCGACCGGCCTATGGATCCCGTTTGTCACACGCTTGTCGGTGCTTCGCTTGGCGCAACGGGACTGGAGCGGAGAACGCGCTTCGGCCGCTCGACGCTGCTCATCGCGGCGAATCTTCCCGACGTCGACTTCGTGTTCTATTTCGCCGACAACGCGAGCGCTTACGCTTTTCGCCGCGGTATTACGCATGGCCTGCCCGCGATCGTCGTGCTTCCGTTGCTGCTCGCTGTGTCGATGGCGCTCCTCGGCCGGCTGCTATCGACTGGCAGCAAAGCGTCCGACGTATCGCTTCGCTGGCTCGTGATCCTGGCGTTGGTCGGGGTTGCCTCCCACCCGGCGCTCGACTGGCTCAATAACTACGGCATGCGCTGGCTCATGCCGTTCTCGGACCGCTGGTTCTACGGCGACACGCTGTTCATCGTTGACCCTGTCGTCTGGCTCACGTTGTTCGCCGGAGTCTGGTTCGCGCGCCGGCCGGGATTCGAAGCCTCCCCCTGGTACCGTGGACCGGCTTCGCTGTCGCTTGCGGTCTTCGCCGGCTACGTGCTCGTCAGCCTGTCGCTGACGCGCATCGCCGAAGATACTGCGCTGGCCGAGGTCGCGGCCGATCCTCCGGCCCGCGTCCTGGCATCGCCGGTACCCGCCAATCCCTTGCGTCGCGACATCGTTTTCGACTACGGATCGGAGTATCGCTTCGCGAGGGTCGAGTTCATGCCGGCGCCGCGTTTCAGCTGGGAAGACGAGATCGTCGCCACGGGCGATCCCGAACTGCTCGAGCGGGCGCGCGAAACCCGCGACGGCGGCTGGTTTCTGCGCTGGTCGCGTTTTCCGTTCGTCGTTTCGCGAGTCTCGGAGGGCAGGGTGGTCGCGACCGTCGCCGACGCCCGCTACGTCCGCGATCTGGACGAAGAGCGGCTGCGGGAATTCGGCGCCATCGAGGTCGAGTTGAGCGATTAGTTCGCGTCCTCTCCCGCCGCCGGCAGGCCTAGTTCAGGCCGAGGATCGTCTTGGCTTCTTCGATGATTTCCGGCGGCGTCGCCAGCGCGCGAAGAACGAACTCCCGCAGGTCGTCGCCGAGCGTCGGATTCAACTGGGAGCCGATGGTGTCTTCTACCGCGGCGGCGAACTCCGGGTTCTGCGACAGCTCCCCGAACGCCTGTTGCAGCGCGGCGACACGATCGGCGGGCACGCCCGGCGGCGCGAACAGGGGCCAGCCGAGGTTGGCGCCGATTTCGAGGAAATCCACGAGCTGGCGTTCGCGTTCCGATGCCACCAGGTCGCGCAGATGCGGAACATTCGGCAGCCGCACGCTGTCGGGTGGGCCGATATGGACGAGGTGGACGAGGGAGCCGTCGGTGACCCATCCCGGCCGCGAGATCTCCCAATAATCCAGCGCGGGTCCCTGGCCATCGACTTCGCCGCGATCCATCGCGAGCGTGATGTCGCCGCTGCCCTCGTAGCCCGTAATGATGCGCATCGGCAGGCCCAGCAGGGCTTTCGTCATTGCGGGAAACTGGTACAGCGGCGAACCGCGGCCGGTCGCGCCGATAATGATTTCCGTCGTGCGTGCATCGTCGATCGTGGCGACCGGCGAAGGGGCCAGGACCGACAGGGTGTTGGTGGCCTTGAACAGCGAACCGATCCAGGTGAATTCGCGCGCGTCGTATTTGGCCCGGTTCGGCTCCATCAGTTGCGCCGTGAGAATGCCGGGAAGGGGATAGCCCAGGGTCAGCCCGTCAGCCGTGGCGGAGCGATAGACATGGTTTGCCATGGTCACGCTGCCGCCGCCCGGCATGTTCTGCACGATGACCGTCGGGTTACCGGGGATGGTTTGCTCCAGGTAACGACCCATGATGCGCGCCGAGGTATCCGTGACCCCGCCGGCACCCGATCCGACCAGAATGGTGACCGTGCGCCCCGCGTAGAAATCGGCGACGGACTGCGCGCTCGCTATCGGCGTAACGCAAGAACATATCAATAATAAAGAGTAAGTTACGATTCTTTTATGCATTAGATTCTAGGTTATTTCAGCGGTAGCTCAACAGGCAGCAACCGGTTGCCCAGGCCTCGACCGGTTCGTAGAAAAGCACTTCTGCGTCGCGCCGGGCGCAAACGCCGGCCAGCGTCATCCAGGTTCTCAGTTCGTGGGTCCCGAGTCCGCGGGCCGTGAGCTCATCGTCGGTGTACGCCGCGATTCCCTCAGCGTCCTTCCCGGTCAGTTTCTCGAGAAATTCATGATCGAACTGCGTATCGATCTCGCCATGCATGCGCTCGCCCGGCGCGTGACTCAGTCCCCCGGTCGCGACCACGGCGACACGCGAAGCGTCGGATTCCAGCGCAGCGCCCAGAATTCCGCCGAGCGCGTAGCAGCGTGCGGGCGTCGGCAGCGGGAAGGTCATGCAGTTGATGATCAGCGGTACCACCGGAATCCTGCGTTGCGGGTCGAAGAAGCTCAGCGGAACGATCGTGCCGTGGTCGAGTTTCAATTCGTGTGAATAGGTCAGTTCGAAGCCGGCCTCGTAGCACGCGTCGAGCAAACGGCCGGCCAGCCCGGGTTCGCCGGGCGTCATGCCCTGCTGCACGTTGAGCCACGGCTCGACCGGCCCGAAGTGCGATTCGCCCTGGCCGATCGTGAAAGCCGGCATCGTGTCGAGAAAGAAGTTCGCGAAGTGCTCGCTGCTGATGACCAGAATCGCGTCCGGGCTGGCCGATCGAAGCTGCTCGCCCAGTTCCTCGTAGTGGCCGAAGAAGCGCTCGCGCGTGGCTTCCGGCGGCGCGTCGGGCCAGGCCCGAATTCCCGGCGTGTGACTGACGGCCGCAGCGAACACGACGGCCACGTTCAGGCTTCCCCGCGGATGGTTTTCAGATAGTCGGGCTCCGACATCTTGTTGATGATCGTGAATGGCCTCAGCAGCAACGGATGCACTCCCATTTCATACAGCTCATAGACTTGGACTTGCGTGAGCGCCTTTTTCTCCGCGTCCGTCAGATCGAACTCCGCGGCCAGCGCCGCAGGATCCTCGAAGAATCGCTGCCGGGCTTGCGGGTTGCGATTGACCGCCTGAACGAATTTCTGCACCTGATAGAGACTCATCGTTGATCCGGATTATGTAAACGGCACGCGGGCTTGGGGAGGGCTAGCGCCGCGGATACGCTATCACGAAGCTGTCGCGATTCGGCATCTCGACGTCCGGGAGCGTTTCCGCGTCCATGACCTCGTCCCTGGCAACGATCCCGTTGATGTAAAGCAGGTAGGCCGTCAACGCATAGACTTCGTCGTTCGTGAGCGATTGCGGCATCAGATAGGGCATCGCGCGGCGCACATAGTCGAAAACGGTGGTCGCATAGGGCCAGTAACTGCCGACGGTCTTGCGCGGCGCTTCACTCGCCAGCGAGCCGTGCCCGCCCGCGAGGCGGTCGTTCAGCAGTCCCTCGCCCTCCGGCCCGTGGCAGGCGAAACAGTTCGTCATGTAAAGCGTCTCGCCAACTGCCGCCGTACCGGAGCCGGCTGGCAGACCGCTGCCGTCGGGCCCGATGTCGATATCCCACGCGGCGAGCATTTCGGGACTCGGCGTTTCGCCCAGCCCGGGGCCTTCCTGGGCTGCGACGGTGGCCATCGCGATGACGCCGAGCAAGCCGCTGAGCAAGCCACAAGGGGTTTTTCGCCGCCGTCTAAACGTAGACATTGCTCACCGCTCCGTCGCTGTCGATCGCCCAGGCCTGGGTCGAGTTGTTGTGATAGGAAACCTGCGGCCCGTTTGCGGCCATGAAGTCGGATCTCAATGGCTGCACGTTGCCCGCTTCGTCGGTCGCCCGGCTGACGATCGTTGCGGCGCCGCCATCGTAGCGCCATGCCATCCGGAACCGCGTCAGTGCCTTCGGCAGAACCGGATCCGAGAGCGCTGCCTCGGCCCAGGTCTGGCCGCCGTCGGCCGATACTTCGACGCGGCGAATGCGGCCGGCGCCGGTCCAGGCGATCCCCGAGATCTGATACAGGCCGGGGCCGTTGAGTGCCAGGCCGAACGACGGTGACGTAATGACCGACTTGACGTCCATGTCGAACGTGAACTGCAGCGACCGCCCATCGCGCTGGAGATCCGTATATTTGGACGTCTCTTCGCGCGTCATTTGCGGGCCGGATGTGAGCTTGATTCGTCGTAGCCACTTGATGCAGGCATTGCCTTCGTAGCCGGGGAGGAACAGCCGCATCGGATAGCCGTTCGAGGGGCGTATTCGCTCGCCGTTCTGGTAGAGCGCGATGAGCGCGTCGTCCATGGCTTTTGCCAGTGGAACGCTTCTCGTCATCGCGGCGGCATCTGCGCCTTCGGCCAGTAGCCAGGAGGCCTCGGACGAGACGCCGGCTTCGTCCAGCAGGATGGACAGGGGGATGCCGGTCCATTCCGAGCACGAGACCGTGCCATGCAGGAAGCCGCAGCTTTCCTGCGGCGGTGTCGACGCGAGATTCGGCCGGCTGTTCCCCGAGCACTCGAGGAACTGAATTCGCGACTCCATCGGGTAGCGCGACAGTGCTTCCATGCTGAAGACCAGCGGTCGTTCGACCAGTCCGTGAATCAGCAACTGGTGGCGTTCCGGATCGATTTCGGGAATGCCCGCGTGGTGGCGTTCGAAGAACAGCCCGTTCGGCGTGATAATCCCTTCCAGGCTCTCCAGCGGTGTGCGCGACGCGCCCGAGCCTGTCGTGCCTGCGACCGGCAGCACCGTGCGCGCCACATCCGCCTCGAATGGCGAGCGTTCGCCATAGCCTGACAGCGCCAGTCCCGGCGTCAGAAGCCAGGGGTCGAGAGCCTGGGCCGCGGCCGGGCGTGCCGTCATGAGCCCCAGACTGCCGGCGCTCAGGAGTGCCGCTCCCTGACTCAGGAACAGGCGCCGATGCAGCAGGCCGTTGCCGGCTACCTGTTCGTGCTCTTCTTCGGGAAACTCTGGTGTCGACATGGGAAGCTTCTCTTGCCAGCAGGGCGGGTCAGTCGGCCGCAGAGCCGAGGAAAACGCGCCGGGATGAACGTATACTGGCTGCTAATAAACAACAACGTGGACGCGCTGTCCACAGCCAGGGGAGTTGACAATGAAAGCCAATCGCGTCGCCAGGACGGGCCTGATCATCGCTGCTGCGGTGCTTGCTGCGCCGGTCGTCGTTGCTCAGGACGGCCCGACCCGTTCGATCGTCGAATTGACTGACGGTCTTTACCGGGCGCAGAACAACAATCATCACGTCACGTTTCTCGTCACTGACGAAGGCGTGATTCTCGCGGACACGATCAATACGGAGTTCTCCGAGTGGCTCAAAGGCGAGATCCAATCGCGCTTCGGTGTCCCGGTCCGTTACGTGCTCTACAGCCATCACCACTGGGACCATGCCAACGGCGGCGGAGTCTTCGCGGACACGGCGCAGTTCATTGCGCATGAGAATTTCCCGGCGAATCTCGTGCTGCCGCCCGCAGACACGCCACTGCCGGCGAATGCGGCGGAGCTCGATGCCAACGGCGACGGTCAGATCGACAGCTCCGAGGCGACCGGGAATTTTGCGAATAGCCTGCACCTCTACGACGTCGATGGCGACGGCATGATCAACGGCGCCGAGGCAACGCGTGGCGCGCTCAACGAAGTGCGCGCCCCGGATATCGTCTTCAAGGATCGAATGACCGTTACGCTTGGCGGGAAGAGCGTGGACATTCTCTACGTCGGAAACATGCAGCATACCGACGACATGAGCGTGGTGCTGTTCCCGGAAGAGCGGGCTGTCTTCATGGTCGACTACATCAGCCTGGGTCGCGTGCCGTTCCAGACGATCGCGGCGAACCGGCTCGATGCGCTGCTGAACTCGATTCGCATGGTCGAGTTTCTGGACTTCGACATCGCCTCGCCCGGGCACGGGGTTGTCGGCGACAAGAGTTCCGTCGCGGCCTATCGCCATTACCTGGAGCAGCTTCGCGACGAGGTCGCGGCAGGAATTGCGGCGGGTATGTCCGTCGAGCAGCTCCAGGAGAGCGTGACGATGGATGCCTACAGCGACTGGATCAACTACGAGAACTGGCGCCCGCTGAACGTACTCGGTATGTACAACCTGCTGACGAACGAGCCTTACTGACGGATTTAAGAGCTAGCGCTCGAGGTGCTCTAGCTTTTCCTTAACGTCCTTCCAGTCGTCCGCGTCAGCGGGCGGGTCGATAGCCTGCGTCAATACCGGCCAGTCTTTGGACAGCTCGGCGTTGAGCTCGAGGAATTTCTCCTGGCCCTCCGGCAACTCGTCCTCGTCGTAGATGGCATCGACCGGACATTCCGGCTCGCAAAGCGTGCAGTCGATGCACTCTTCCGGATCGATGACCAGCATGTTCGGCCCTACGTGAAAGCAGTCGACGGGACAGACTTCGACGCAGTCCGTGTACTTGCACTTGATGCAGCTCTCTGTGACGACAAAAGTCATAAACATATTCCTCGAAAATCAAGCGCCGGACCCCGACACGCGGCTATTGTAGTGGCTGATATCAACTGCTGCTAGACGCCGGATTCACCGGCGATTTGTGGGAACGAGGCAGGTCTGCAGACGAAGTCTTTGGTAGACTTCGCGCCCAGCTCGAAATACGCACGCCATCGCTCGCCGGCCATCTCCACGAAACCAATCACAAGATGACGAAAATTACTTCATCACGGGAGTCGATCGTAGTTCGCTTCGCCGGCGACTCCGGCGACGGCGTCCAGCTCATGGGCTCGCAGTTCGTCGCATCGACGGCCGTCGCGGGCAGCGATTTTTCGACCTTTCCCGACTATCCCGCGGAGATACGCGCTCCGGCGGGCACGACATTCGGCGTCTCCGCCTATCAGATCAATCTCGGCTCCGGGCCGATTACGACGGCCGGCGATGCGCCCCAGGTTCTGGTCGCGTTCAATCCCGCGGCGCTGAAAGTCAGCCTGCCGCTGATCGCAGATGGAGCGCTGATTCTCCTGAACACGGACAGCTTCACTGCACGCAACCTGACAAAAGCGGGATACAAAGACGACCCGCGCACGACCGGCGAGCTGGACTGCTACCAGGTCGTGCCTCTGGAGGCGACGAAACTGACAGCGGAAGCCGTCAAGTCGTTCAACCTCAGCAAGAGCGACGCGGGTCGCTGCAAGAACTTCTGGGCGTTAGGTGTCGTTCAGTGGATGTTCGGCCGTGACCTTGCGACGACCGAGCAGTGGATAAAAACGCGCTTCGACAAGAACGAAACGCTGCGAGATGCGAATCTGGCGGCGCTGCATGCCGGGAATGCTTACGGCGAGACGGCAGAACTCGCGGCCGCCGTGCCGCAGTTCGCCGTTGCACAGGCGACATTCAAGCCGGGCGAGTATCGCGGCATCAGCGGCAGCGAGGCACTTGCGCTCGGTCTCGCGGCAGCCGGGGAGCTCGCGGATCGTCCATTGCTGTTCTGCTCCTATCCCATTACGCCGGCTTCGCCGCTGTTGCATCGCCTGGCCAGGCTGGGCGAACTGGGCGTTGGCGTCGTTCAGGCCGAGGACGAGATCGCGGCCATCTGCGCTGCGATCGGAGCGTCTTTCGGCGGCTCCATCGGTGTGACCTCCAGTTCCGGCCCGGGTATTGCGTTGAAGACGGAAGCGCTCGGACTTGCGATGAACGCAGAGTTGCCGCTCGTCGTGGTCAACTCGCAGCGCGGCGGTCCGTCGACGGGATTGCCGACCAAGACGGAGCAGTCGGATCTGTATCAGGCCGTTTACGGTCGTAACGCGGATGCGCCATTGCCCGTGATCGCAGCCAGTTCTCCGAGCGACTGTTTCGACGCCGCGATCGAAGCGGTGCGAATCGCGATACGTCACATGACGCCCGTCATTCTCCTGACCGACGGTTATCTTGCGAACGCTGCCGAACCCTGGCGATTGCCGAACATGGACGATTACCCGCCGATCGTCGCGAACGAAGCCGGCGATCTCCCGAAGGGTGCCGATGGCGAAAGAGCTGCATTCAACCGTGATCCCGCGACCCTGGGCCGACCGTGGATTGCGGCAGGCACGCCTGGTGGGGTTTATCGCACGGGTGGGCTGGAGAAGGACATCACGACCGGGCAAATATCCTACGATGCCGAGAACCATCAGCGCATGACGCAACTGCGCGCAGACAAGGTTGCCAGGGTCGCGGATTTCATCCCCGACCAGCGTGTCGAGATCGGCCCGCAGAGCGGCGGAATCGCGGTCGTGGGCTGGGGCTCCACCCATGGCGCGTTGTATCAGGCCGTTCGTTCCCTCGGCGACAGTCGCGTCAGTC
>JAHEKF010000011.1:10792-15430 GCA_024638465.1 Rhodospirillaceae bacterium
TCCGCTGCCGAAGAATCTCGGCAAGCTGCTCGCGGGATTCGATCGAATACTCGTTCCCGAGATGAATATGGGACAGCTTTCGACGCTGTTGCGCGACAAGCTCGGCATCGATCCGCTGCCGTTGACGAAGGTTACGGGTCAGCCGTTTCGCGTGGCTGAGCTCATCGATGCCATAAGCGCCGAATTGCCCGGTCCTGACGTTCGCGATGCTGGCGCGGCACCTGCAAAGGAAAGAGCATGAACGCGAAACTGACTGCTAAAGATTTCGCGTCGTCGGAAGAAGTCCGTTGGTGCCCGGGTTGCGGCGACTACGCCATTCTCAAGTCGATGACGCAAACGCTGGCGAAACTCGGGGTTTCGCCCGACCAGACGGTTTTCATCTCGGGCATCGGCTGTGCATCGCGGTTCCCTTACTACATGGAGACTTACGGCTTCCACACGATTCACGGCCGCGCTCCCGCGGTGGCTACCGGTCTGAAACTCGCGAAGCCGGAGCTCGACGTCTGGGTCGTCACGGGCGACGGCGACGGCCTGTCGATCGGCGGTAACCATTTGCTGCATGCGCTGCGCCGGGACATCGGTATCAAGATTCTTCTGTTCAACAATGAAATCTACGGTCTTACCAAAGGCCAGTATTCGCCAACGTCGCGCGTGGGGACGCGCTCGCCCTCGACGCCTGGTGGCTCTTTCGACACGCCGGTCGTGCCGGGGCTGTTTGCGCTGGGCTCCGGCGCCAGCTTCATCGCGCGCGCGATAGACACGGACAAGGCGGGACTCGGTGGCGTGTTCGAGGCGGCGCATGCGCATGACGGCGCAACGTTCGTGGAGATCTTCCAGAATTGCATCGTCTACAACGATGGTGTTTTTTCGAGCTTCACCGACCGCAGCACTGCTGCGGAAAACCAGATTCGCGTTCAGCACGGCGAGCCGCTGCTGTTCGGTGAAAACGGCGCAAAAGGCTTACGGCTGGATCCGGCGACGTTGCGGCTCGAGATTATCGATGCAACGGCGCGACCCGACGAGATATTCGTTCACGACGAAACGAATGCGACACTGGCGCAGCTGCTGCTCGCGATGCAGTCGCCCGAGTATCCTACCGCGCTCGGCGTGATCTATCGCCATCCGGGCGAGAGCTACGAAAAGCGTTTCTATGCCGCACATGCGAGCGGCATGAAACGGACGATGAAGATCGCCGACGTCCTGCGAAACACCAATACCTGGACCGTCGCTTAAGCTCCGCCCGCGGCCGCGACGGCTTCTGCCGCACGCCAGACGCGCAACAGGTTCCCGCCCCATAGCTTGGCGATGTCCGCTTCGCTGTAGCCGCGGCGTACGAGTTCGAGCGTGACGTTCGCAGTTTCGCTGGCGTCCTGCCAGCCCTCGATCCCGCCGCCGCCGTCGAAATCCGAGCTGATGCCGACATGGTCGATGCCGATCAGTTCGACCGCGTGGTCAATGTGATCGACGAAGTCCTGCACGTTGGCGGGTGGCCATTGCTCGTCGATTTCGCGCATTCCGGCGTCGTACTGTTCGCGCTGCGCTTCGTCGAGATCGCGAATATCGCGGAACGATTGGATGCCGAGTTCGGCCCACAATGCATCGCGTGCGGCGAGGTGCTCAGGAGGCTGAACTTTAACGAATGCGCCGAGTGCTACCGCCTGCATGACGCCGCCACTTGCACCGAGTGCCAATAGCGTCTCGTCATCCATGTTTCGCGGGTGTGCCGCAAGCGCAAGCGTGCTGGAATGCGATGCGATTACTGGCGCGCGTGACAAGCGCACCGCATCGAGCGCAGCTTGCTTGGAAATATGCGAGACGTCGACGAGTATGCCAAGGCGGTTCATCTCCGCGATCACTTCCTCGCCGAATGCGCTGATACCATCATGCTCGGCAACATCGTCGCCGAATTGTTCGCGCGGCGTCGCCGAGTCGGCGATGTCGTTGTGACCGCCGTGCGCCAGCGTGATATAGCGTGCGCCGAGTTCATGATAGGCCTCGAGCAGGGAGAGATCGCGGCCAATGACATAGCCGTTCTCGATACCGATCGCGGCTACGAGTTTGCCATCCGCATGAATGCGCTCAACGTCATCAGCCGAGTAAGCGATCTCTATCTGATCGGGATACAGATGCTCGGCCATTCGGTGAATAGCGTTGAATTTAATCGTTGCGTCAGCTTTCGCTCTTGCGTAGTTCGCGGGCGTCCTTTCAGTTTGTCCCACATAAACGATGAAGAAGCCGACGTCGAGTTCGCCGGCGCGCATTTTTTCGAGATTGAGCTGGCGATCGGCGTCCAGAGGGTCGACGGACGCCGTTGCGAAGTTGAACGGGATGTCGTCGTGGGTGTCGATCGTCAGGACACGGCTGTGAATCCCGGCCGCACGTTCGCGAATCTCCGAATCGGACTCCTCAGGAGGAACCGGAGCGGAACATGCGCCGAGCACGACGGTTACCACCGTGAAAGGCAGATAAGGCAACAGGCGGGCCATCGGTAATTCCTCGTTTCGCGCGCCGATCCGGCGAGATACCTAGCAATATAACCCAGTCGCGATAGCGCCGGATTCCCGCAAGCGCCGGTAACATCGCAGTACCGAGACAGCGGCGCCTGACTTGCTATACCTTGAACCAAAAGGTATTATCGGACCTCCTGATACGGACTGCGGGCCTATGGGAAAATCCAATCCTCCTTTCATGAGCGGTGTTCCCGAACTGCTGGTGCTGCGATTGCTCGCGAGCCGCGAGATGTACGGCTACGAGATCGTCAAAGCGGTCCGGGTCCTGACGGGGGAGGCGATCGCGCTCGGCGAGGGCGTTATCTATCCCGCCCTGCACGCGCTCGAGAAAAACGGCGCCCTCAGATCGACGCGCAAGCCCGTTAACGGTCGAACGCGGGTCTATTACTCCGTGACACCGCAAGGGCAGCGGCGACTCGGTGCCCTCACCGACGAATGGGATCGCGTGAGTTCCGGCGTCCGCGCCGCGCTTGGCGAGCCGGAGCATGCGTAGAGCGCAACTCAAAGCGCTGCGTTCGTCACTGAGTGGCAGTGGCGTGTCGCCTGCCTATATCCGACGGCTCATGAGCGAACTCGAAGACCACTGCGAGGATCTCGAACGCGAAGCACTTGCTGCGGGTCGAAACAGCGCGCATGCGGAAGCAGTGGCGATGCGCCGGCTGGGACGCAACGAAGTCATCGCAACGGCGGTACTGACACGGCCGGAACTCGGATCCTGGTGTCAGCGCTGGCCCTGGCTCGTTACGCTGATAAAGCCTTTGATCGTCGTCCTGCTGATGCCCGCGATGCCGATTCTGGCCTGTGTCGACCGCGCGCCCGCGATAGCGCGGTGGAGCGCTTCCATCAGTCTCGCATCGGCGATTACCGGCGCCATGCTGCTGGTCATGGCCCAAACCCTGATCTCATCGTTTTAACCGGAAAGCTTGATCGCGACTTCTTCTGCGATCGCAAGCGAAGAGGTCAGGCCTGGCGACTCGATACCGAATAGATTGACGAGTCCGTCGACACCGTGTTCGGCGCTGCCCTGGATAAGGAAGTCACCCGGCGGTTCGCCTTTTGCGACGATCTTTGGCCGCACACCGGAATATCCCGGTGACAGTGCCGCTGCCGATACGTTCGGCCAATACCGTTCTATTGCTGCGGCGAATATCTCGGCCTGATCCGGATCTGGACGATAGTCGACGTTGTCGACCCAGGTCTGGTTCGGCCCGAAACGTGTTTGCCCCGCCATGTCGAGCGTGACGTGAACTCCCAACCAGGCACCATCCGGCATGGGATAGATCAAGTGACTGAACGGGCTCTTCGCGTTGAGGATGTAGTAAGTGCCCTTCGCGAAATGCGTCCTGGGCACGAGGGTCGCATCCAGGCCCGCAATTGCGTTCGCTACCGAAGATGCGCGAAGTCCGGCTGCATTGACCACGGCGTCGGCGCGGATCTCCATCGACTCGGCGTCGCTGCGAATCGTGAGCCGAAAACCGCCGTCGGTCACTTCGCCCGCGACGAATTCGGACAACACGGCGACACTCCCGCCCGCTGCTTCGAGATCTCCGCGTAGCGCCACCATGAGGCTGTGGCTATCGATAATTCCGGTGGATGGCGACATCAGACCAGCGCGGCATCGAATTTCCGGTTCGAGGTCAGCGACATCCTGCTGCGACAGCGGCAAGATGTCTTTGACCCCGTTTAACGCGGCCTGCGCCCGCAGCGTCGTCAGCTCCTGTTCCTGCGATTCGTTCAAGGCGACGATGATTTTTCCGCAGCGGCGATGCGGAACGTCTTTCTCCTCGCAATATCGATACAGAAGTTTCTTTCCTCGTACGCACAGACGGGCTTTGAGGCTGTCGGTCGGATAGTAGATCCCGGCGTGAATGACTTCGGAGTTCCTCGAGGAAGTCTCTTCTCCGATGCGCGCATTCCTCTCGAGCACGATGACCTCGCGTCCGGCACGCGCGAGCTCGCGGCCGATGGCCAGTCCGACCACTCCGGCGCCGATTACGACCGCATCAATCGAGTCGTCCATGAATCAATCCGTCATGCCATCAGGAAGGGGGTTATTCTGCCGATCGGCAT
The DNA here is from genome assembly GCA_024638465.1 of Rhodospirillaceae bacterium. Lineage (GTDB taxonomy): Bacteria > Pseudomonadota > Gammaproteobacteria > Steroidobacterales > Rariloculaceae > SMWC01. Next base: position 15,373 of record JAHEKF010000011.1, read on the forward strand.
GCCGTGTTGCACGGCTATACAGCACACTCTCGCATTCGGGCAGCAATTTCTGTCGAAT
>JAHEKF010000011.1:15530-63853 GCA_024638465.1 Rhodospirillaceae bacterium
GTATGCCGCGACTCGCTCGTAGAGTCGAGACGCCGTTTTGAGCATCGCGTCGTGATCTCTCACCCGACGGCTTACGCATTCCTGATTTTCAATATGGCGTTGTGGGGCAGCACGCTGGTTGTCGCCAGGGCGACCTATGAAATCATCCCGCCTCTGGCGCTGGCGTTCTGGCGTTGGGTCGTAGCGGTCGTGGTGCTGCTTCCCTTCGTCTGGAAGCAACTGCCAGCGGCGACGGATTATCTGCGGCAATCATGGCGCAGTCTTCTGGTGCTTTGCGTAGCGATGGTGGTCGGGAGCACGCTGGCGGTCGTTTCCGTCAACTATACGACAGCGCTCAACGCGAGCCTGATCAACGGCAGCCAGCCGGCGATCACGGCGCTGGTCGCGTTTGTCGTAATCCGTGAGCGGCTCGAGCTGGTGCGCGGGATCGGAATAGCCATCGCTTTCGTCGGAATCGTCGTCATGATTGCGCAGGGAGACATCGATATCCTGAGATCGATGCGGTTCAACGTGGGCGATCTCGTCATGGTCATCGCCGTTGTGGCGTGGGCGGTCTACGCAGTAGAGCTCCACCGGAAGGAAGATCAGCCGGGCAGTGAGGTGTTGTTGTTCTTCATCGCAGTAAGCGGCCTGATCGGAGTTCTCCCTTTCTATGTCGTAGAGACTATCTACATTCGCGAGTTCGTGCCGAGCTGGCCCGGCATTGCTGCAATTTTCTATATCAGTTTTTTCGCGTCGATCCTTGCGGTCGGGCTCTGGAATGTCGCGATACGCTCGGTCGGTGCGACTCGCGCGGCGCAGTTCATCAACCTGATACCGGTGTTCGGAGCCACGTTCGCAATGATATTTCTGCGTGAGCGACTTTATCTATTTCACATTGCCGGCGCCTTGCTGGTGTTCGCCGGAATCTTTCTTGCGATTCGCAAACGCGCCGCATCTCGCGCGGAGCGCTCCGCCGCTTAGATCGGCGGACAGGGTCTTGGGCAGCTTGCGCCGCCTCTGGCGCCATGTTTTCATCACCGTACAAAGCCAATCGGGGAGAGATAGATGCCTGCTGCGTTGAATCGAATGAATATCGCCCGCGCTCTGACGATCATCGGGTTTCTTATCGGCTTGCGGAGCGTCGGGTTTACCTGGGCTCATATCGGCGACGAGCTTTTCGTCCTTACACCGGAATCGCGATTGGCCGTCACGCATGCCTGGCATCATTATTTTCGCGAGGTGTTCGGCGACGGCGCCGCGATGATAGTCGTAGTGGTATTGCTCTACGTGCCCGCACAATTACGGCAGCCTGTCATCTGGTGGTCGATGCTGATACTTCTGCTCGGCTTTTACGCGCCGTTCTGGGTTGGTGTTCCGTTCATGACGGAACTCGGTGCGCCGAGCCTTTCGGCCGAACTCCAGCATCTCGCCATGGCGGTACCGCCGATTCTCGGCGCCTTCATCTGTCGCAGTGAATATTTTCCCGGCAAGGTCGGCGCTGTGAATGCGGAGCCGGTCTGAAGATCTAACGTAGCGGCATATTGCCGCCTGGTGCTCCGCCTTCCGGGCCGCTACCGGGCACGATGATCGACGACGCTGACTCGCGCCGCATTTCATCGAGCCGTTGCATGGCTTCCTCGAGCGCGGCTTTTGCATGATCGCCGAAGCGGGCGACTGCGGTTTCAAGCGAATCGGCTTCGACTTCGAAGCTTAGCGGTAAGGCGCCTGCCGGCGTCAGGATCTGCGTCTGCCCGACATAGATGTCTTTGCGTGTTTCGTCGCGGCTGCCGTCGGACTTGATCGGCGTCAGTTTCTGGAGGCTTCCCACGCGACGATCGGTAACGGTTTCCTCGCGGTAGAGATCGGTAGCCTCCATCTGGATATCTGGTTGCTGTGGAATGTCTGCCATGCCATCGGGTCCTTTCCTCGATTGATAGAGGCTGGTTCGAAAGGCGCATAGGCTAACATTGTTTCGCGCGCGTCGTCCGTAGCCGCGAGATCCTCTGTTAAGCTCCCGGCAATGCGCAAGCTTCTGGTTTTTCAGCACGTTCCGTTCGAACCGCTGGGTACCCTCGATGCTCAGTTCCGGGCGGCCGGGTTCAGGATTCGTTACGTCAACTTCGCGAGAGCGGGAGAGCTCAGGCCGGAGATCGGGCGTTATCACGGGCTGATCGTTCTTGGCGGGCCGATGAGCGCCTACGACGATGAGCGCTATCCGCATCTCGAGATCGAGGTCGACTCGATCCGCGCTGCCGTAGATTCGGGGATTCCGGTACTCGGAATCTGCCTCGGCGCTCAGTTGATAGCCCGTGCGCTTGGCGCCCGCGTGAAGCGCAATCCTGTCAAGGAAATTGGCTGGTATGAAGTCCGGCGTACCGACGCCGGGCGCAGGGACGCTCTCTTCGGGAAGTTCGGAGCGTCAGAACAGATCTTCCAGTGGCATGGGGATACTTTTGCGCTGCCCCACGGCGCCGAGCATCTTGCTGAGTCCGATGCCTGCGCGAATCAGGCCTTTCGCGTCGGAGATTGTGTCTACGGCCTGCAGTTCCACCTCGAGGCGGACCGGGCACTGATCGAACGCTGGCTCGAAACGCCCGTGCATATGCGTGAGTTGGCGCGACTCGAAGGCACGATAGATCCGCAGGTGATCGTCGCAGACACATCTCGTTACATGACGCGCGCTATGCAGCTTAGCCGCGAATTTTTCGGCGAGTTTATCGAGCGTTTCTACAGCCCTCGACGGCGCGTCGCTTTGCCGTCGCGATAACGATCTCGCGACATTGCGTTGCGCGGCTCGCGCTCAGGCGATAGTCCGGTGGCTGTTTGCGTCCTTCCGTGGGAGGCGCTAGCGTGTAACTGCGCGTCATGGCGCGCCTCTGGGTCTGGAGCACATCGATGACATTTACGCAACGCATTCTCATCGCGATGGCGGCCGGAATTGCCGTTGGCGTGTTCCTGAATATGCTCGGAGCGAACTTCCAGGCAGTCACCGATTTTCTCGTGGACGGTCTTTTCTACGTGCTCGGCTCCATTTTTATCGCGCTGCTCAGGCTAATGGTCGTTCCGCTCGTGCTGGTGTCGCTGGTCTGCGGCGTAACGGCGCTTGGCGATCTCAAGGCTCTCGGTCGCGTCGGCGTCAAGACGCTCGGTCTTTATCTCCTGACGACGGCCATTGCTATCTCGATTTCGCTGTCGCTTGCCAATGCGCTCGATCCAGGGCAGGGCTTTCAGCTCGAGGGAGAAGAGTTCACTTACGAGTCCAGCGAGCCACCACCGTTCGCGGACGTCATTATCAACATGTTCCCCGAGAATCCAGTTCGCGCGATGGCAGAAGATCAAATGCTGCAGATCATCCTGTTCGCGCTGCTGCTGGGATTCGCAGTCTCCGCTTGCGGCGAGCGCGGGCAAAGAATTGCTTCGTTATTCGAGGATCTGAACGAAGTGATTCTGAAGATGGTTCTGATCATTATTAAAATCGCCCCGATCGGCGTATTTGCATTGATCTCCAGGACCTTCGCAACCCAGGGGATCGAGATTTTTCGGCCGTTGCTCGGCTACTGTTTCGTCGTAGTCGCTGGTCTGCTGCTGCATCTGTTTTTCACTTACGGTGGCCTGTTGCGAATCACGGGTCTGAGTCCCTCGAAATTTCTATCTCAGATGCGAGCACCGATGTCGTTCGCTTTCAGTACTTCGTCTTCGGGAGCAACCATTCCGGTAACGCTGAATACGGTCGAGACGAGACTCGGCGTCAAGAACTCGATCGCGTCATTTACCGTGCCGCTCGGTGCGACGATCAATATGGATGGCACTGCCATCATGCAGGGAGCGGCAACCGTGTTCATTGCGAATGTCTATGGTATCGATCTTGCGATTGGGGACTATTTGACGGTCGTGCTGACGGCGACTCTTGCATCGATCGGTACGGCCGCGGTGCCGAGCGCCGGTCTGATCATGCTCGCGATGGTGCTGTCCCAGGTCGGCTTGCCGGTTGAGGGGATTGCGTTGATCATAGGCGTCGATCGCCTGCTCGATATGCTACGAACGGCAGTCAATGTCGCAGGCGACGCGGCCGTGACCTGTTTCGTGGCACGGTCGGAAAATGCGCTGGATCCAGAAGTGTTTGCCGATACCCGCGGGGTACTCGATCCCGAGGTGCGGCGCGAGTCGCTGGCCGGAAACTGATTGCATGGTGTGGAATTGACAGAGTCGAAAAATATCCTGGTCGTCGGTGGCGGCAACATGGGTCGAGCCCTTGTCGGCGGCTGGCTCGGCAACGGGCATGCACCCGCGCGCATCCATGTGGTCGATCCGAGCGACGACGCGCGCGCCGCAATGGCGACGCTCGGTGTTACGGCCTCGGCGGAGCTAGCGGAGATGCCGGACGCCGTCGATCTGGTCATGCTTGCCGTCAAGCCGCAGCAACTCGAGAATGTCGTGCCGGCCTATCGGACGCTTTGTCAGCATGGTCCCGTCGTTCTGTCGATAGCAGCCGGTAAGCGCATCGGATTCTTCGAGCGGATTCTGGGCGCCGACGTCGCTCTGGTACGGGCGATGCCGAATACGCCGGCGGCCATCGGTCAGGGAATGACTGTCCTGACCGCGAACGCAAGAGTCAGCGCACAGCAGAGGTCGCTCTGCGAATCGCTGATGCGTGCGGTCGGTGATGTCGCGTGGTTGGACGATGAGAATCTCATGGATGCCGTGACGGCGGTTTCGGGTAGTGGTCCGGCTTACGTTTTTCTTCTGATCGAATGCCTTACCGATGCGGCCGTTGCCGTCGGGCTCGACCGGAAACTCGCGCGGCAGCTGGCGGAACGGACCGTCGCCGGTGCCGGCGCATACGCGGAATCGTCGGAGGCGAATGCCGGCGAACTGCGGCGCCAGGTAACGAGCCCGGGTGGCACTACCGAAGCGGCGCTCGACATTCTGATGAGCGAGGATGGCCTGCCGGCGCTTCTGCGCCGCGCCGTCGCAGCGGCGAACGAGCGCAGCCGGGAGCTGGCCTGAGCCAACCCCTGGCTGCGCCTAGTCCCGGGCTACCAGGTGTACCGAACCCGGTACTGCAATACCGCCTCGCCGTCAGCCTCGACCGTGACCGGGAAATGCACCGTCCGCGCGTCCTGACGGTCGTAGTCGTGGCTTGACTGTACTATGTCGTTGTTCGTCCAGCGGAACATCGTTTCCTTGACCAGGACCTCGACGGGCTCGTCCTTGTGGTTGCGGAGCACGACTTCGATGGTTTCTTCCATCCACTCGCGGTCGTAGTCGGCGCGGAAATCGACCTGACGCCGCTCGCCGACGATATCGAAAGCGGATCCGAGCTTGATGACGACGGTCTCGTCTTTCGGCGTATGGTCGATCACGTCCTCGCCGATCAGTTCGAGCGTGTTGTCAGCGGCGTCCAGTTGCGACACCCGGATCCGGCCAGCCGGCATGGGCATGCCCAGCCCGACGTCTTCGTCATTCTCGAACTCGACGTAAACATCGACCTTCGTGTTCATCGGTAAGCCGAGGTCACGTTGCGTCGCGGGACTGCCGTGGTACCCGTAGTACGGTTGGATGCCGTAGTACACGAAGCGCTTGGTTGCGGGGACGCTCGCGACCTGGGGCAGGAATTCGATTTGTTTCGTCGAGTTCTCCGGGATCGTCGTATTTCGTCCGAGCGTGTACAGATGGAACTCGAAGAAACTTTGTTGTTCGAAACCCTGTGGTGCGGCCTGGTCGTAAGACGCGACTTCTTCGAGTGCGTATCTGACGCGCGATGCGGTTGCCTGTTCCGCGCGATTGACGTCTCCGGCGATGAGCTTGAGACGGGCGTTCTCATAGCTTGCTCCCGACCGGTTCAGGATGCTGACCCATCCGCCGACATCGAGAAAACCGCTATTCGCGACATCGCTGTCGCGGTAGGTCAGATTGTAATCCGCCCACCATGTCAGCCCGCCGGTCTGATAGCTTACGCGAGCGTCGTGCTGGCCGGCCGCTTCAGCCGCGACGTCCCAGATCAGTGTCGGTCGCGTCATCAAACCACCCGGCAGATCCGGGAAATGGATGTTCGTGTAGTTATTGATCGAGTGGATGCGGCCGTCATCGCCGGCAAGGATCAGTCCGCCCTGTGCGCTCAGCAGCCGGCCTTCGATTTGCACCAGATCCGAGCCGGTGCCCTGATCCACGGTAATGCGCTGATCGATGTAGCGCTCCATGAGCTTCTGCGCATTAACGAGATCGAACTGGTAGCTCTGTTCGAGTACCCGCGTCCCGTCCGGGTCCGTTAACGACTGGAAGCTGACGGTCGTCGGGTCGATAAAGGCGGCAACATCCGTGAAGTTCAGGCGGTTCATGCCGCGTTCGAGATTCAGTTCGCGCAGGTGACGCACCATTGCGTATCCCGGGACCGAATTGCCGTAGTAGCTGCCCTGGCCCGGGACAGGCCGATAGAGCTCGGGGGAAATCGCTCCGGGGCGGTTACTCGAATAGATCGTGAGCGCCGTCTCGCTCGTCTCATCCTGCGCCGTGACCGGTCCGGCCGCGGCGAGGGTCGCGGCTGTCGCGATCGTCAACAGGGTTTTTCGGTTGCCTGACATCGTCGTCTCCTTGTTCAGAATCGTGTCTCTGTAGTTAGAAACGGCGCATCATGGCGATCGGGGTTAAAAAAACGAAAAAAAACCCCCGCGCCCTGCGGCGCGGGGGTCTGAGGGGAGGAGTCGGTTACTCCTCAGGGGGGACCAGATAGACAGCGATCTTGTACGCGGTCAGCGTATTCGTCACTTCGTCATATCGACCGTAGGCCGACAGCGAGCGCGCGCCGCTGAAGCTATTGAGCCTGAGCGTCAGCTCGTCGACGAAATCGGTGAAATTCCGGAACAGCTCCACATGACCCGGTTCCGCGATGCCGTATAGTGCGCGGCGGGAATCGGTCGGAGCAATCAGCGGTGAGCCAGGCAGCTCCAGCAGGCTGATCGGCTCTTCGCGGCCGATCTTGATGTGGTGCCGCTCGCCAATCTCGCCATTATCGAGATTCAGCACGAGCCCATCGGAACCCATGGACATGAACGGTGCAAGCGTGCCGTCTTCATCCCAGCTCATTCCGAGTACCGAAGGGATGCTGCGATGATCGACAACGGTGCGGCCTTCGAAATCCGGCGGCGCCATGCCGAACGGAGTGACGAAGCCCATGACCTTGACGCTTCGGTCCGTCTCGACGTTCGCGAGCGGTAACGTGCTGGTCGCGACTTCGTAGTCGGCAGGGTTGGCATCGACATCAGATGTCATTCCCGTGCCGGAGAAATCGAAGTGATCGATTCCAAGCCGGTCGATACCACGCAGAGCCATGTTGAGCTGGCCCGGCATGACACTGGTTACGCGGCCGTGGAGATGCGTAACGAGCAGCCGAACGCGGCCGTCGGTTGCGTCGAGAATGGGCACGATGATCGGCGCGACCTCCGGGTCTGCCGCATCAGCAGGCTCTGCATCGGGCGATACGATCGTTCCGAATGCCGCGATTCGCTGACCGACGGAAATGGCGTCATCGTTCAACAGCGCATCGTTACTGATCTTGAACACTCGCGTTTCCGGACCGACGTTGACGATGATCGTGCGATGGAACCGCGCGACACGGTCGCGGCGGACGGCGAAAGCGCCCTTGACGGTCAACTGGTCACCGCTGCGGGCAACGACGTTGCCGAACACCGCGTCGATATCTTCGCCGCCGACGCTAAGGCCAGCGTGGACGATTTCGGCGGTAAATTCGCGCTCGGCGACATTCAGCGTGCCGAATGCGACAACGACCGTCCGTGTGGGCAGTTCCGCGAGGGCCTCGAGGCCCTCCTGGCCCGTGTGCATCGTGTCGCCGATTTCGAAGCTCGTCTCGCCGGTCGTGTTAACGACGACTTGACCGTGCTCGCCATCGCGGCGATGCCAGGGGCGAACGGCGACGGTATAGGTGGCAGCGTCGAGATCGACTCCGAGGAGAGCGCCGCGCAAGCGCGTTTCCTTCTCGTCGACGGGTTCGACTTCGGCCACGATATACGGCTGAGCAGTTACCAGTAACGGCGACATCGTGGTGTCGACGACGTGCGACGCCGCAAGGTCGAAGTCAACGCTGAGCAGCGCGACGCGACCGCGTGTCACGATCAGACGATCGTCGTCGGCAAGCCGGATTTCGAGATCCGTCACGCCGAGCGGCTGTCCGGTATCGTCGACGACGGTCGCGGGAACGATGTCCCCGCCGGCCTCAACGTAGACCTCGGCATTCGTGTAATCGAGGCGAATCGAACCACCGGCGATATCGCCGGGAGCCGTCGTCACCGCGCTCAACACTTCAGAAAGATCTACCAGCTGCGCGAAATCGACTCGCGTCGCCGCGGGCAGCGTTTCGACTGTCGATCCGTCCTGTCGCTGCAGTGTCAGCGAAAGAATGTCGACGGAGTAACTGACGAAGTCTCCTTCGGCGTCCGTTACGCTGACAAGCACCGTGCCGCACTCGGCGGCCGTGGCGGGATCGTTGGGATCGCAGGTTGCGGAATCGTTGATCGCTTGCGCAATCGGGGAACCGGATCCCCCTCCGCAGCCCGCAATGAGTAATACCAGTGCCGTGAGTGACACTGCGCGCAAGATTGCGCTTATTGGGCGTCCTAGCATCGTAAACATCGGTTTCTCCTTGAATCCGTCCTACCCCGGCAAGAACGCGCCGCGGGCCGTGACGTTGACGCAGCGCCGAAATCTGTCGCGCTTATGTCGCATCCAGATCGCAGCGTCTCAGTGCGATATCGGACATTTCTCTCGATTCCTCTTGTATTCTCGCGAGTTACTGTCACAATCGAATGCGGTTTCAAGGCAGGAGCTGCGGTTCTGCAGTCCTTGTAGGTGGCTAGAGCGCTAGATGACAGCCGCGGAGTGGCCGACTTCTCGTCGACGCTCACGGGCCGCTCCCCGTTGACGGCAACAGGCCTTCGTGCCGCCGGACTCGATCTCATCGGTACCCAGATCGCCGTCGATTTTCAGAATCTCCGTGCCGGTGACCTGGCCGACCAGATTCAGAGCGGATTGCGATCACTGACCGAAGCGACCGGCGCTGACGCGGTGTTCATCGCGATCCTCGACGCTGCCGGCAAGACCATCGAAGACGTCTACGTAAACCGTGCGACGTTCTCTGCATGTAACCCTGAAGTGCTGACCGAAAGAGCGTTAGCGGACTTCCCCTGGATCAAGCGTCACCTCGAGCACCTGCGCTTACTCGAGATTCGCGACACCGGTGGCGCAACGCCCGCGCAGCAAAGGGACGCCGACGAGCTCATGGCTCTCAACGTGGGCGCATTGACGGCGGTCGGTTTCGAACTTGCGAAGCGACCGGCCGGTATGCTGGGGATATTCAGTTCCACGCCGAATCCTCAATGGGGCGCCGACCTCGCCATCACGCTCAAGCTTGTCGGAGTGAGTTTTGCGAGCGGTCTGGACAGGCTGCGGCTCGAGGAAGATTTGTCGGTCGTGCGTGAGCGCGATCAATTGGTAACCAGCACGGCCAATGACGGGCTCTGGGACTACGACGTCAGAGGCAACTCGATGTATTTCTCGCCGCGCTGGCGCGCAATGCTCGGATACCTCGAAGACGAAGAGATCCCGGAATGGCGTTTCCTCGTTCATCCCGACGACATGGCGCGAGTGCAGGCGGAGATTCGCGAGCATCTCGATGGACAGACGAGCCTGTTCGAGAGCGTTCACCGCATGCATCATGCAGACGGTAGCTGGCGCTGGGTACAGAGTCGCGTTCTGGGGCGGGTTGACGATCAAAAACGACTGCGCCGACTCGTCGGGGTAGAGACCGACATCACCGAAAGGAAGCTATACGAAGAAGCGCTGTTCCGCGAGAAAGAGAGCGCGCAGATCACGCTTCAGTCGATTGGCGACGGCGTCGTAACAACGGATGCCGAGTCGCGAGTCCAGTACCTGAATCCCATTGCCGAAGAGCTGACCGGCTGGAGTCTCGATGACGCTGTTTCGATGTCGATCGATGAGATTTTTCGCGGCTTCCACGAGGAAACCTGCGAGCCGGTCGAAAACCCGGTTTCGGTCTCGATGCGCCGCAATCGACCCATCAAGTCCGTACGCCCGACACTATTGATACGTCGCGACGGCAACGAGCTTTTCATCGAGAGCACAGCGTCGCCAATTCGCGATGCGCGCGGGGACGTTACGGGTGGTGTCCTCGTATTCCACGACGTTAGCGAAGCACGCGAACTGAACAATAAACTGAGCTTCCATGCGAGTCATGACACGCTGACGCATCTCGTGAACCGGCCGGAGTTCGAGAAACGTCTGGAACGCGCGCTGAAGAGCGCGAAAGCCGAGGAGACCTCATACGCGGTTCTGCATCTGGATCTGGATCAGTTCAAGATCGTCAACGACGCCTGCGGACATTCCGCGGGCGACGAAATGCTGCGCCAGCTCAGCGCGTTGCTAAAGTCCAAAATCCGTTGGCGCGACACGCTGGCACGCCTTGGCGGCGATGAATTCGGCGTGCTGCTCGAGAGTTGCACGCTCGAGGAGGCCATGCGGACGGCAGAAACGCTGCGTGAAACGGTAAACGAGTTTCGGTTTGTCTGGGACGAGCGAACGTTTCGTCTCGGCGTAAGCATCGGTGTGGTGCCGCTGATCGAGATCAACGAGGACGTCGCGGCGCTCGTCAGTGCGGCGGACAGCGCTTGCAGTGCCGCCAAGGAAGCAGGGCGCAATCGTGTCTACGCCTACGAAGAGACCGATATCGATCTCATGAAGCGCCGCAAGGAAATGCAATGGGCGGCGCGTATCACGAATGCGCTGGAAGAAAATCGCTTCGAGCTGTTTCGGCAGACGATTGAGCCGCTGCAACCGAACATGGACGAAGGTGCTCACTACGAGTTGTTGCTCCGCATGAAGGACGAGGGCGGTAGCTACATCTCTCCGGAGTTGTTTATCGCGGCGGCGGAACGCTACGGAATAACGCCCAGTATCGACCGATGGGTTATCCGCCAGGCGTTCCGCTGGCTGGTCTCGGAAGCGGACGAACGTGAGCGATTGTCGTTGTGTTCGATCAACTTGTCCGGTCAGAGCCTGACGGATGAGAAGTTCCTGCCGTTCGTCGTCAACCAGTTCCAGATGAGCGGAATCAATGCGAAGCAGATCTGCTTCGAAATTACCGAGACCGCAGCCATTGCCAGCTATTCGCAGGCCAATCGCTTTATTCACGCCCTGAAAGATCTCGGCTGCATGTTTGCCCTCGACGACTTCGGAACCGGTCTGTCGTCATTCGGTTATCTCAAGCATTTCCCCGTGGACTTCCTGAAGATCGACGGAAGCTTCGTTCGGGAGATGCTTCACGATCCGATAGACCGTGAGATGGTGCGCTCGATAAACGAGATCGGTCATCTGACGGGTAAGAAGACGATCGCCGAGTTCGCCGAGAACAGCGAGATCATCACAATGCTTCGCGGCATGAACGTAGACTACGCTCAGGGTTACGGAATCGACGTGCCGAAGCCCGTCTCGCAGCCCATTGAAGCTATAGCCCAACAATCGTCAGAGTAGGGCGAACGGCCATCGCTGCCCGCGTCCGGCGGGGGATGCCGGCCTACAGAATCCGGAGTGAGAAATCGGCAGCGACGACGTTCTTCGTCAGTGCGCCGATCGAAATATAGTCGACGCCGGTAGCGGCTATATCCCGAACGCCTTCTATCGACACACCACCGGAAGCTTCAAGCTCAGTGGAGCGCGTACGATGTGCGTCGCGCAGCCGCACGGCTTCGCGAAGCAGCTCGAGCGAAAAATTATCCAGCAGGATTCGGTCGCTGCCTGCGTCCAGCGCTTCCGCAACCTGCTCCAGGGTTTCAGCCTCGACTTCGATCAATACCTGTTGCGGTCGCGCGGCATCCACGGCGGCGCCAATACCGCCGGCCGCTGCGATGTGATTCTCCTTGATCAGGATCGCATCGTAGAGGCCCTGGCGATGGTTTTTGCCGCCGCCGCAGCGCACGGCGTATTTCTGCGCAGCGCGGAGCCCCGGGATCGTTTTGCGCGTATCGAGTATCGTCACGCCCGTGCCGCTAACGGCGGCGACGTATTCGTGCGTCAGCGTGGCCGTTCCCGACAGCGTCTGCAGAAAGTTGAGCGCCGTGCGTTCGCCGGTGAGGATCGCGCGGGCGGCGCCCTCCAGTCTGCAAACAGTGCGTCCGGCTGAGACGGCATCTCCATCCCGGGCATGCCACTGAACCGCGACCTCCGGATCGAGTTGCCGAAACACTTCATCGAACCAGTCACTGCCGCACAGAACGATATCGTCTCGTACGACCACCTCCGCCACTACCCTGGAGTTTTTCGGGATCAGCGCGGCAGTCAGATCGCCCGTGCCGACGTCTTCTTCGAGCGCTCGTTCGACAGCCGGACCGGGAAGCTCCGGATGCTTTGCCTCAGATTGGCCCATGCCGCTCATCGTAGCGCAAGAAAAGACCCGGAAAGGCGCCACCTCGCCGGGTCCGATCGCTTGTCAGCTGAGTCTAGATGAAGAAACCTGCGTGCCCGAATCCGACCATGCTCATGAGCATCGGGATCGACAGCAGGGTGTTGGTACGTGACGCCATAAACGCGACTTTGCGCGCTTTTGCGATTTCCTCGGCCGAGGCTTCGACCATGCCGAGAATTTTTTTCTGGTTCGGCCAGATCAATACCCAGACATTGAAAAGCATGATCGTTCCAAGCCAGGCGCCTACGCCGATGACGAAACCCGCGTCCGTCAGCATGAACGCGTCTCCGAGAATGCCGAGATGCATGAGATAGCCTGCGCCTGAAAGCCAGGTAACGACCGCGCCCCAACGGAACCACCACAATGCGCGCGGCGCGACATACTTGGTAATACCCGCGCCACCTGGTCCACCCTCGTCAGCAGCCGCGTCAGCCAATGCCGGGACCTGGACGAAGTTGAAGTAGTACAGCAGGCCGATCCAGGTTATTCCCGCGAGCACGTGAATCCACACCAACAGACTGTTGACATTGAATGAGATTCCCATGGTTGCAAGTCCAATGACGACCGCCAAAACGACGCCACCGATGATCGTGCCATTCACCGAATTCAATGGGTTCATTGTGTTTCCTCCGCGTGGGTATTGATCTTATTCTTATCCACGTGCCGGTCGAGTGACTTGCTCCAGCCGGGGATCTCTAGAAGAATAGGGTAGGTATAACCATTATTCAATCGCCGCCGGTCTTGCTTTTTAGGGCGCAAACTGGTCGCTCAATGTCGTAATACAACGACCGGACGGCAGGCGGAGGAGGAACGGAAATGGACGTCAACGAGCGAATTCAAAAGCAGCTCGATAGCTATCCGGTGCTTTTGTACATGAAAGGAACGCCGGATTTTCCGCAATGCGGCTTCTCGGCGCAGACGGTCGCGGCACTGCGCGCCGTCGGCGCGGAATTTGCGTTCATCAATATTTTCGAGGACCCCGAGATCCGCGAAGGGCTCAAGGTGTTTTCGAACTGGCCGACCTTCCCGCAGCTTTACGTCGATGGTGAACTGATTGGCGGCTGCGATATCGCGCTCGAGCTTTACGAGTCGGGCGAGCTTAAAGAGATCGTGTCGAAGAACGCGAAGCCGGCCGAAGAATCCGCGAGCTAGGGCGCCGTCTCATAGACGCTGCGAAACCGGTTCACGACGGTACAAAATAACTCTGCGGTAACCGCCGCATCGTAGGCGGCCGAGTGTGCCTGGCTTTCGTCCCATTCGAAGCCGGCTGCCGTCACCGCCCGGCTGAGCACCGTCTGGCCGAACGCGACCCCGCCGAGGGTCGCGGTATCGAAGCTGGAGAACGGGTGAAACGGGTTCCGCTTGATTCCGGTTCTCTCGACGGCGGCATTGAGAAACTGGAGGTCGAAAAACGAATTGTGCCCGACCAGTATCGCGCGATTGCATGACTGCTTCTTCACTTCCTGGCGGACGGTCCTGAAGACCGCTTTAAGTGCTTCTTCCTCGTCAATGGCAGGGCGCAGCGGGTGAAACGGATCGATGCCTGTCACCTCCAGAGAAGCAGGTTCGATGCCGGCGCCAGGGAAGGGCTTCACGTGATAGCGGATCGGCTCGCGCGGCGTGAGATTGCCGTCATCGTCGAGTTCCACGAGTACCGCTGCAATCTCGAGCAAGGCGTCCGTGCTGGCGTTGAAGCCGCCGGTTTCAACGTCGATCACGACCGGAAGAAAACTGCGAAATCGCGCAGCGATTCCGCCGGCTGATTGATTACCGATGGCCTCCGCTTCGGTCATTCGCTGAGCGCGTCGCTGATTTCTTGCGGGGCGTTCTGCAACAGTAATTCGAGCGTCAGTTTTACGCCGAAGCCGGTCACTTCAGTCGGCACGTGTCCCAGTCCTCCCTTGTTCTGCCCGGCGCTGAGGTCGATATGAATCCACGGGATTTCTTCCGGGACGAAGCGCGACAGGAACCGCGCCGCGAGGATGTGATCGCCCGACGCGTCGGGGGCACACTGCTTGATGTCGGCGATGTCGCTCTTCAGAGGCTCATCGAAATCGGCATCCATCGGGAACGGCCAGACACGCTCGCCGCTCAGCTCTCCGGCTTTGCGCATCAGCGCATTTGCGGCGCCGCGATTGCTGAATACGCCCGAGTATCTCTCTGTCAGAGCAGCAACGCAGGTACCGGTCAGCGTAGCGAAATCGATAATGAGACCGGGTGTCTCTCTCGAGGCCAGCGCAAGGGCGTCGGCCAGCACCATGCGGCCCTCGGCATCCGTGTGAATGACCTGAATGGTCGTGCCGTTCGCGGCGGTAACCACATCCTGCGACTTGTACGATCTGGCCGACAGGCAGTTGGGCGTAATTGCAAGCCAGGCGTCGACGGCGTACGGCACGCTGAGTTCCGCGAGCGCGATTATCGTTCCCAGCGCAACGGCACTGCCCTGCATGTCCATGTGCATATCGAGCATGCTTTTGAAAGGCTTCAGATTCGTGCCGCCGGTGTCGAACAGGATTCCCTTCCCGACGAGCGCGACGTCCGGCGAACCCTTTTTCTTCGGGCGGTAACGCAGGTGCAGGATGCCGGCGTCCCGATTTGCGTTGCCCTGAGAGACCGCTATGAATGCGCCGGCGCCGAGTTTTTCGAGACGGCTTTCGCCAAGAAAGTCGGACTCGAGACCGTACTGTTCGGCGAGCGCCTCGATTGCCTCTCTATAGCTGCTCGATGTGAGCTTGTTCGGCGGCAGAGCCGTGAACCATCTAGCGATGTCGTTGCCGAGCGCCTGCGCACGGATCGAGTCGAGATCGACCCGCGGATCGCTGCCGAGCAGCGTCACACTCGACAGGCGTCGCTTTCTGCTCTTCATTGACTGATATCTCGGCAGCTCGAAAGCTGCGGCCTCGCACGCGGCGACAAGACTCGTCAGTGCGGCTTGCCGGGCATCGTCGGGCAGGCCCACAACGAGCACGCCCAGCTTCCCCGGGCGATCGCGCAGTGCCAGAGCGACTATGCCTTTGGACCAGCTGAGCGCAGCGAAAGTCGTCGCCGCCGTGAACGTCGCCAGCAGCAAGCCGGTCGCATTATCGCAAGGCAGGCGCGTGGACGCTGACTGACCGCCGGAGCGCGCCAGTAGCTTGCGAAGCGGCCCCGCCTGGGGAATGCCGCGTAACAAGCTGGCCGAGGGGCTTTTCGGTGCGACGACCACGACCTGATCGAACGATTCCAGAATCTTTCTGGTGGGCGATCGGGGTGACTGTCGAACCGTGATTCTGCGTAGGTCGGGTATTGCGCTCATGGCTTTTCTTGACCAGCTATGGGCAAACCCCGATCATATCGCGGCTGGAGACGCGGGCTCGTCGGTGCGCTTGAGCGCCGCCGCTGATCCTATCAGGAGCACCTTTTGAATTCACCCACCTGCCGTGTATTCCCGGTGAGCTAGAGTAAGGAACGATATCTATGGCGACCGTACGGCCACTGCCGTTAATCGGCAAGGCTGAGGACGATCTCGATCCCGAAGAAACTCAGGACTGGATCGAATCCATCGACTCGGTGTTGCGTGTTCACGGTGCAGATCGGGCGCACTACCTCCTCGAGTGCATGATCGATCACGCGCGGCGGTCCGGCGCCTATCTGCCCTACAGCCCGAATACGGCTTACCTCAATACGATTCCGATCGGTCAACAGCCTCATTATCCCGGCGATCGCGCGATCGAGCGGCGAATCGAGGCCTACATCCGCTGGAACGCAATGGCGATGGTCGTGCATGCCAACCGCGAAAGTTCGGAGTATGGCGGCCATATCGCGAGTTATGCGTCGTCCGCAACGCTCTACGAAGTCGGCTTCAATCACTTCTGGCGCGCGCCCAGCGCCGACCACGGCGGCGATCTCGTGTTCTTTCAGGGGCACTCGTCACCCGGCATCTACGCGCGCGCCTATCTCGAAGGGCGATTGACCGAGAATCAGCTGGACCACTTTCGCCGCGAAGTCGTCGGGGACGGCCTGTCTTCGTACCCGCACCCCTGGCTGATGCCGGAGTTCTGGCAGTTCCCGACGGTATCCATGGGGCTGGGGCCGATGATGGCCATTTACCAGGCGCGTTTCATGCGTTATCTGCAGAATCGCGGAATCCTTCCGGAGCAGGACCGCAAGATCTGGTGCTTCCTCGGCGATGGCGAAATGGACGAAGCCGAATCCATGGGGGCGATCACGATGCCGGTCAGGGAGCGACTGGACAACCTTATTTTCGTCGTCAATTGCAATCTGCAGCGACTCGACGGTCCGGTACGCGGGAACGGCAAGATCATTCAGGAACTCGAGGCGGCATTTCAGGGAGCCGGCTGGAACGTCATCAAGCTTCTCTGGGGATCGCGTTGGGATCCGCTGCTCGCCAAGGACAATAATGGTGTCCTGAGGCGCGTGATGGAGGAATGCGTCGACGGCGAATACCAGAACTTCAAGGCCAAAGACGGTGGTTACACGCGCGAGCACTTCTTCAACCGCGATCCCGAGCTCGCGGCGATGGTTGCGCATATGTCCGATGACGAGATCTGGCATCTGAATCGCGGTGGTCACGATGCGCGCAAGGTCAACGCCGCCTATCAGGCGGCGATGGATCACGAAGGTCGCCCGACCATTATTCTGGCCAAGACCGTGAAAGGCTTCGGCATGGGCGCGGCCGGCGAAGGCCAGAACATTACTCACCAGAAGAAAAAGCTGGATCTCGACGATCTGCGGGCGTTCCGCGATCGCTTCAATATCCCCATCGCCGACAGCGATCTCGAGGAGCTGCCCTATTTCAAGCCGGAGGAAGACAGCGAGGAACTTCAGTACCTCAAGGAACGGCGACAGAGTCTCGGCGGATCGATTCCGGCGCGGCGAACGAAATCCGAACCTGTCACCGTGCCGGGAGTCGATGCGTTCGATGCACAGCTGAAGGGTTCAGGCGATCGCGAAATCTCGACGACCATGGCGCTGGTACGCATGCTGACAGCCCTCGTTCGCGACAAGAACATCGGTCAGCGCATCGTTCCGATAGTGCCCGACGAGGCACGCACCTTCGGAATGGAAGGGATGTTCCGCCAGATCGGAATTTACTCTTCCGTCGGGCAGCTCTACACGCCGCAGGATGCGGATCAGCTGATGTTCTACAAGGAAGACCAGACCGGTCAGATTCTCGAAGAAGGCATCAACGAAGCCGGGGCTTACTGCTCGTGGCTGGCAGCGGCGACAGCCTATTCCAACCACGACGTGCAGATGATTCCGTTCTACATTTTCTACTCGATGTTCGGATTCCAGCGCATCGGCGATTTCGCGTGGGCTGGCGGTGATCTGCAGGCACGTGGATTCGTCATCGGTGGTACGGCGGGTCGAACGACGCTGGCAGGCGAAGGGCTACAACACCAGGACGGGCACAGTCAGCTCGTCGCAACGACGATACCGAATTGTCGCGCTTACGACCCGTGCTATGCCTATGAGCTGGCGGTGATCGTGCAGGATGGCTTACGCCGGATGTGCGCGGAGCAGGAGAATATCTTTTACTACATCACCTGCATGAACGAGAACTACGTGCAGCCAGCGATTCCGTCCGGTGTCGAAAGCGGAATTCTGAGTGGAATGTATCTCTATCAGATCGGTGGCAGAGGCATGGTGCGCGTCCAGCTCATGGGTTCCGGAACGATTCTGCGCGAAGTTCTTGCGGCGGCCGATATTCTTGCCGATCGCTTCGATATTCCAGCGGACGTATGGAGCGTAACGAGTTTCAGCGAGCTGCGACGGGAAGCGCTCGGGGTGGAACGCTGGAATGACCTACATCCCGAAGCGGAGCAGCGACAGAGTTACGTTTCGACGTGCTTTGACGGCAAGCAGGGGCCGTATATTGCTGCGACGGATTATATGAAGACCGTACCGGATCAGATCCGGCAATGGGTACCGGGTCGCTATAGCGTGCTGGGTACGGACGGCTTCGGGCGCAGCGACGGACGCGCGGCCTTGCGGAAATTCTTCGAAGTCGACCGACATTCGATCGTGGTGACCGCGCTCAAGGCGCTGGCCGACGATGGCATGCTCGACATCCGCACGGTCAATAAAGCGATCGTCGAATTCGGGATCGATCCCGACAAGCCCGATCCCGTGACGCTTTAGGACGCCGGGAACACTTCAGGACACGATGGAAGTTCAGGTTCCGGATCTAGGCGAATTCAGCGATGTCGAAGTCATCGATGTGCTGGTTGCGCCCGGCGACAGCGTGGCGTTGGAAGATCCGCTCATCGTGATCGAGACCGAAAAAGCGTCGATGGAGGTGCCTTCTCCCGTAGCCGGGGTTGTCAGTGGCTTGCGGGTTGGCGTCGGCGACCGGGTCTCGACCGGTGACGCCATCGCCGACATTCAGGCGTCTACCGGGGATTCCGAAGAAGCCGGAGAAGCCGAAGAAGCCGAAGAAGCCGGAGACATTGCGGCTGCCGGGGAGAATGCAGAGCGCGATGACACGCCGACGGCCGCATCGTCGCCAGCGGCAGCCGAGTCCGACACGGGCGGCCCGCCCGAGCCCGAAACGATACTGGTCCCTGACCTCGGCGATTTTGCCGATGTCGAAGTGATCGACGTACTCGTCGAGCCCGGTGCAGACGTCGAGGTCGAGCAAGGGCTGATCTCCCTGGAGACCGAGAAAGCGACGATGGAGTTGCCGTCGCCGCAGGCAGGCAGGATCGAGAAGCTGCTGGTCGCGGCAGGCGATAAAGTATCGGCGGGCGATGCGGTAGCCGTGCTGCTGCCGGCTGTCGCGACGTTTGCGGCGACCGAAACCGTGACGGAACTTCAGCCGCCGCCGGATAAAAAGCCTGCGCCCGTCAAACCCGCCGCGCCGCCTGCGCCCCGCAGAGAGACAGCCACGATCAATGAACCGGGTTTTGCGAGTGCGCATGCAAGTCCATCGGTGCGCAAACTGGCGCGGGAACTCGGTGTCGATCTGGCGCGCGTAACGGGTACCGGGCACAAGGGCCGGGTAACGGCCGAGGACCTCAAAGCTTTCGTCAAGGACGCGCTGCAGGGCCGTACCGGTCCGGCGCTGCCGACGGTCGCGAGCGTCGATCATGCGGCGTTTGGTGCGGTCGAAGTCGAGCCGCTTTCGCGAATTCAAAAGATCGCCGGACCCAGGCTGCATGCGAGCTGGGTCAACGTCCCGCATGTCACGCAGCATGACGAGGCGGATATCACGAAGCTCGAAGAAATGCGGCAGGAGCGCAAGGAAGCTGCTTCGCAGCAGGGTGTGCGTCTCACGCCGCTCGCGTATATCGTGCGCGCATGCGTTGTCGCGCTCGACGAGTTTCCGCGGTTCGCAACGTCTTTGAGCGACGATGGCGAAAGTCTCGTGATCAAGAAATACCGCCATATCGGGTTCGCGGCGGATACTCCCAATGGTCTCGTCGTTCCCGTTATTCGCGACGCTGACAAGCTCTCGATACTCGAGATCGCGCGCGAGCTTGCCGAGTTGAGCGAGCGCGCAAGAGCCGGCAAGCTTTCTCGCGACGAGATTCAGGGCGGCGTATTCACGATTTCGAGCCTCGGCGGTATAGGCGGGACCGCGTTTACGCCCATCATCAACGCGCCCGAGGTGGCGATACTCGGCGTGTCTCGCAGCCGCCAGCAAGCCGTATTCGTCGACGGTGATTTTGTTCCCAGGCTCATCCTGCCGTTGTCGCTGTCTTACGACCATCGTGTGATAGACGGAGCGCTCGCGGCGCGCTTTACCACGCATCTCGGGCGGATCCTCGCCGATGCCGAGGGTCTCGCGGATGGTTCTATATGACGGCCACGACGGCGATAGAGACTGAACTGGTTGTACTCGGATCGGGCCCGGGTGGTTACACGGCCGCGTTTCGAGCGGCAGATCTCGGGCTCGACGTCGTACTGGTCGAACGCTGGCCGAATCTGGGCGGTGTCTGCCTGAACGTCGGCTGTATTCCCTCGAAAGCGCTATTGCACGCTGCGCGGGTCATCGAAGAATCGAATGAGATGGCTGCACACGGTATCTCCTTCGGAGATCCGGAGATCGATACCGACAAGTTGCGTGGCTGGAAAAACAAGGTCGTCGGTCAGCTTGTCAGCGGGCTCGACGGCCTGGTCAAGCAGCGCAAGGTCAGGGTCGTTCACGGGACTGGCCGGCTCATCTCGCCGAACGAACTCGAAGTCAATGGCGAGAAAGGCACTGAAATAGTTCGTTTCGAACAGTGCATCATCGCGGCGGGATCGGAACCCGTGACATTGCCCGATACACCGGACGATCCACGTATTATCGATTCGACGGGGGCGCTCGAACTCGAAGAACTGCCGGACCGTTTGCTGGTGGTGGGCGGCGGAATCATCGGTCTGGAGATGGCGACGGTCTATGAGGCACTGGGCGTAAGCGTCTCGGTCGTCGAGTTGACGAAAACCCTGATACCGGCAGCGGATCGGGACCTGGTCAGGCCGCTCGAGAAGCGAATCCGGACGCGCTATGAATCGATCATGCTGGGTACCGGCGTCACGGCCATGGAAGCGGCAGAGGACGGTATCGTTGTGAGTTTCGAAGGCGAAAACGCGCCTGATACACCGCAGACTTACGGACGCGTTCTGGTCGCGGTGGGAAGACGCGCCAATGGCCTCGAAATCGGTGCCGATGCCGCCGGCGTGGATGTCAGCGATCGCGGCCTTATCGGCGTGGACCGCCAGCAACGCACCAACGTGGCGCATATCTTCGCAATTGGCGACATCGTCGGCGAGCCCATGCTGGCGCATAAAGCGACCCATGAAGGCCGTGTCGCCGCCGAAGTAGCCGCAGGCGAGAAAAGCTTCTTCGACGCGCGCTGTATACCGTCGGTGGCGTATACCGATCCCGAGGTTGCCTGGGTCGGTCTGACCGAAGAGCAGGCGAAAGCGGACGGGTTGGCGTACGAGAAGGGCGTATTTCCGTGGGCGGCCAGCGGCAGAGCGTTGTCTCTCACGCGGTCCGAAGGGTTGACGAAGTTGCTGTTCGACGAATCGAACGGCCATCTGCTAGGTGCCGGCATCGTTGGAACGCATGCCGGCGATTTGATCGCCGAGGCCGGACTCGCGATCGAGATGGGCTGCGATGCAGCCGACATCGGCCTGACGATCCACCCGCACCCGACGTTATCGGAAACGGTCGCTTTCGCCGCCGAAGCCGCGGAGGGAACGATAACGGATCTCTATATCCCCAAGCGTTAGGCGCTGGTCTTGGAGCGGTAATCGCAGAGATCTGCGATGGGGCAGGCCGGACAGTCGGGCTTGCGAGCCTTGCAGACATAGCGCCCGTGAAGGATCAGCCAGTGATGGGCGTCCTTTTTGAACTCATCCGGCGTGAACTTCAACAGTTTCTTTTCGACTTCGACAACGTTCTTGCCCGGCGCCAGACCCGTGCGATTCGATACGCGAAAGATATGCGTGTCGACTGCAATGGTAGGTTCTCCGAAAGCCGTATTCAGGATGACGTTAGCGGTCTTTCGCCCGACGCCCGGCAATGCTTCGAGAGATTCACGATCCCTGGGAACTTCGCCGGCATGTCGGTCCAGCAAGATCCGGCATGCGGCGACGATATTCTTCGCCTTGTTATTGAATAACCCGATCGTCTGGATGTAGGGCTTCAATCCGGTTTCGCCAAGCTCGAGTATTGCCTCGGGCGTATTCGCAACCCGGAACAGTTCAGCGGTCGCTTTGTTGACGCTGATATCGGTCGCCTGAGCCGACAGGACGACCGAGACGAGCAACTCGAAAGGGGAGCGGTACCGGAGCTCTGTCGTTGGTGCTGGGTTTGCGGCAGCCAGGCGCTCGTAGATCCGGCGTCGCCTGGCCGGATTCAACTCGAAGTCTCTCGCGGCTCAGCGATGCGCTCGTCTTTGGTCTCGTTGTTCCGGGCGCTGAAGTGATTTTTTACCGCGATGAGAAACGCGAGCCCGAAGAATGCGCCGGGGGGCAGCGCTGCGACCAGAATACCGTCGAACGGCAGGTCGAGCTGAAAGCCCGCGGCATTGCTGCCGAAGAGCTGGTCGAGCCCGGACATCAGCGTTCCTTGTCCTACCAGTTCTCTGATCGCGCCCAGGGTGACCAGGACGGCCATAAAGCCGATTCCGGTACTGAGGCCGCCGAGTACGGCAATGCCGATCGTTCGACGGCTGGCGACCAGCTCCGCTTGCGCGAGAATCGCGCAATTCGTCACGATCAGGGGGATGAAAAGTCCGAGCGTCTGATGAAGATCGTGCAGAAAAGCATCGGACAGCAAGTCGACGATCGTGACGAGCGACGCGATCACGAGAACGAATGTCACGATTCGCGCGGCGGGGACGAGCGCGCCGCGAATCAGCGATACCGTGATGTTGGTTGCGACAAGTACCGCCGTTGTTGCCAGTCCCAACGCGAGGCCGTTGACGAGCGTCGTCGTTATCGCAAGCAGCGGACAAAGCCCGAGCAGCTGTACCAGCGCAGGATTGTTACGCCATGCACCGTCGACAAGGATAGCTCGAGCTTCATTCATCGGTCAGATCCGCAGCGTTGGAAAATAGCGCTTCCCGGTTTCTCTCGAAATAGATCAGCGTGTCGCGCACGCTCTTTACAACAGCTCGTGGCGATACGGTCGCGCCGGTAATTGAATCAAACTCGCCGCCGTCAGCCTGAACAGACCAGTCGGCAAGTTCGGGTGCGCTCAGGCTGGCTCCGTCGAAACCCAGAATCCAGCTCGATTTCCCGAGATCTATGGCATCGCCGAGACCGGGCGTCTCTCGATGGTTCGTGACGCGGACGCTGGTAACGGTCATATCCGCCGAGATCCCGATCAACAGGTCAATGGGCCCGTTGTATCCTCGCGGCGCGACGCTGGCGAAGATCGCCGCGACCGGCTGGCCGTTTCGCGTTGCGCGATACACGTCGACGGGCTCGGCGGTGCCGAGCAATTCAGCGTCGACGACGGAAATCCGGCTTGCGGTGAGGTCGTTGTCGTAGCTTGACGAGTCCAGGACCTCGTGCAGAGACTGGAGCAGCCGTTCCTGCCGGTTTGCTTCGATTCGCTCGTGACTGAGTTCGTAGCTACCCGTAACGAGGAATGCCGCAACTGTCGCAATCGCGGCTACGGATAACACTGCCGGCAGGATTTTCGGTTCAGTCTCGTCCATAGATCCGGGGTCTCGTGTAACGATCGATCATCGGAACCGTTGCGTTCATCAGTAGCACCGCGAAAGCTATTCCGTCCGGATAGCCGCCCCAGGTACGAATCGCAAATGTCAGAAAGCCTATGCCCGCCCCGTAGATCAGGCGACCTTTCGGCGTTGCCGCCGCGGTAACGGGATCGGTCGCGATAAAGAAAGCGCCCAGTAGCGTCGCGCCGCTGAACACGTGGAAAGTGGATGAGAGAAAGCGACTCGAATCGAGTGTGTGCATGGTTGCCGCGCAAATCGCGATTGCAGCGATCATCGCGACGGGAATATGCCAGCGAATGACGCCCCGAATCAGCAGGTAGATGCCACCTGCTGCGGCGGCAGCGTTGATCCATTCCCATCCTCGGCCGCCCAAAGCGCCGTAGAGCGCGCCATTGCGGATTTCCGTGATCGTCAGCATCTCGCCGAGGCCTTCCTTGATCTGGTCGAGCGGTGTTGCCTGCGTAATGGCATCGATGCCGGTTCCTGCGGGTAGCAGTCCTGCGATCGCGAACGACAATTGCGCAGCTAGCCCCAGCTGCAAATCGGGCTCGATCGTTCCTGCCGGCGGCAGCCACTGGGTCATCTCCGTCGGGAAAGAGATCAGCAGCACCACGTAACCGACCATCGCCGGGTTGAACGGATTGCCGCCAAGTCCGCCGTAGAGGTGTTTTGCGACGACGATCGCGGTTGCCGCGCCGATTGCCGGCAACCACCATGGCGCGAGTGGCGGCAGCGCGAACGCCAGCAGGATCGCAGTGACGGCGGCGCTTGCATCCGCTAGCGATGGGGCGATCGGGCGTCGTCGTGCGCGCAGTACGAGCGCCTCTGCACCGAGCGCGAAAACGATTGCGACGGCCATGTTGATGAGCAGACCCCAGCCGAAGACGACGACATAGACAACGGTCGCTGGCAGAAGCGCGAGCAACACGCGCCGCATGACCTGCGGTACGCTCGTTACGGGTATGACATGCGGCGCGGGCCGGAGTGCGAATGATGGTCCGGACGTCACTCCAGGACCTCTTTGTCAGCTGAGCGTCGTTTCCGGGCACGGTCTATCGCCGCCTGTATCGTTTCGTGGCGGCTGAGCGAGTCTGCCGCAACTTTGGCTTTGAGTTCGTTTCGGAATGAGCTTGCCTCAGCCTGCTGATGCTGCAGGCGTTCCTGTTTGCTGAGATATCGAACGTAAGAGGTGTCGGCAAGCTCCTGATGCTGTTCGTGCTTCGCCCACGCGTGTTTCGCGCCGCGAAAGTAGGCCGTCAGCGGAATCTGGCTCGGACAAGCGACGTCGCAGCAACCGCACTCGATGCAGTCGCGCAGTCCGAAGTTATCCAGCGCCGCGAATTCGAACGATCTCGAGTAGCGCAGCAGCTCCTGCGGAAGCAGCCGAGCCGGACAAACTTCAGCGCAATCGCCGCAGCGAATACACGGCCATTCGTCATAACGATCGCGTACTTCGGAAGCCTGAGCGGCAACAACACAGTTCGTTGCCTTCGTGATCGGAAGCTCGTCCGTGGAGATCGAGTAGCCCATCATTGCGCCGCCGTGAATCAGACGGCCAACATCCTCCGTATAGCCGCCGCAATGGTCGACGAGCTCGCGAATGGACGTGCCGATCGGCACTTCGACGTTCTGCGGTTCGGAGATTCCTGCGCCCGTCACAGAAACTATCCGCGTCAGCAGTGGCTCGCCGTGACGAAGCAGTCGATTGACTGCGTAGGCAGTCCCGACGTTCTGGCAAACGTAGCCACATGCGATCGGGAATTTGCCACTCGGTACTTCCTCACCGGTGAGTATCTCGACGAGCTGTCGTTCTCCGCCAGCGGGATAGATCGTCGGCACTTTCGCTACAGTTATTCGATCATCGCCGAGCTGCTCGATAGCGGCGTCGATCGCAGCGGTCGCGAGAGGCTTGTCGTTTTCGATCGCTACCCTGCAGGCGTTTGCGTTCAGCAGCTCCATTATCGCCTTTGCGCCCGCGATGATTTCGTGCGCATGCTCGCGCATCAGGAGGTCGTCACAACTGATGTACGGTTCGCATTCAGCGCCGTTCAGAATCAGCGTATGACAGCCATCGTTGTTTTCCAGTTTCGCGGCCGTTGGAAACGCGGCGCCGCCAAGGCCGACGATCCCGCTGTTTCGCAGTGCTTCGAGTCGCTCCGAGCGCGATTCGGGCCAGCCGAGCGCGGGTGCCGATCCGTGAATAGCCGGATCGACGTCGATTTCGACGCAGTCAGTCTGGATGAGCTGGTATCCGCCCGGCACGGTTCTCCGTCCCACCGCCGTTACGTGTCCGGAGAGGGAAGCATGTACGGCCGTCGATCGCGCCTCTCGCGGCTTGCCGATGACCTGTCCTCGCAGCACTGTCTGTCCTGGTTCAACAACCGGTACCGCGGCCGGCCCGGATTGTTGCGTCATCGGAATCGCGAGGCTCTGCGGCGCGAGCGCACGGTTGATGGGCGAGGTCGTGGACATGCGCTTGCGGGCAACTAGCCGCAGACCACCCGTCAGCCTGGTGCCGAGTTCAGGCATCTCTCGGTCTCAACTCGATACAATCGACAGGGCAGGGCGTCAGGCACAGTTCGCAGCCCGTACAGTAGTTTGCGATGACCGTGTGCATCATCTGCGATATCCCGGCGATAGCGTCTACCGGGCAGACCCGGGCGCAGAGATTGCAGCCGATGCAGAGGCTTTCGTCGATCCGCGCGACCTGATCCAGGTTGGCTTCCCCGAGATCTTCCTGCATCGGTTTGGCTTCGCAGCCAAGAAGTTCCGCCAGCCTGCGGATGGTCTCGTCGCCGCCTGGCGGGCAGCGATTGATGTCCGTGTCGTCAGCCGCGAGGGCTTCAGCATAAGCACGGCATCCGGGAAAGCCGCACTGGGCGCATTGGATTCTCGGCAGGGCGCTCTCGATACGATCGACGATCGGGTCCGGCGGCGGTTTCAGAACGCGAGCGCTGATCAGCAGTAATAGCGCCAGCGTCAGTGCGAGACCGCCGAGGATGACAGTGCCCGTGATCATCAGAGGCGCAGAAAACCGTTAAAGCCGAGAAATGCCATCGACATGATGCCTGCCGTGACCAATGCGATGGCGGGTCCGCGAAACGGCAGCGGGATATCCGTACCGTCGATTCGTTCGCGCAATCCCGATAGCAAGGTCAGTACGATACCGAAGCCGAGCGCTGCGCCGGCGCCGAAAAACAGCGCCGCCAGCAGGCTGCGCTGCTCGGTGGAATTGAGCAGCGCCACGCCCAGGACCGCGCAGTTGCTGGCGATTAGCGGTATATAGATACCGAGGATTCGATGGAGTACGGGCGACATGCGGCGTACGGCCAGCTCGGTCAGCTGAACAGCCGCGCCGATAACGAGGATAAACGCGATCAAACGCAGGTACAGGAGATCGAAAGGCAGCAGCAGATACCGTTCGACGAGGTAGCTGAGCCCGGAAGCCAGCGTCAGAACGAGCCCGGTGGCGAGCGCCATTCCCAGCGCACCGTCCAGTCGTCGCGACGCGCCCATGAAAGGGCAAAGTCCGAGAAACTGCACCAGAACGAAGTTGTTCACCAGCGCCGCTGCGAAGATGATGAGCAATAGCTCCGTCATGGGTATCAGGTCACCTTCATTCCAGGCGTCGCTCCGCTATCGACGCTCAGCAGAAAAATTTCCTCGCCGCCGGGTCCGCTGGCAAGAACCATTCCTTCGGAGACACCGAAACGCATCTTCCGTGGTTTCAGGTTATCGACAGTGATCACCATACGTCCCTCGAGGTCCTCGGGCTTGTAAGCCGCCCTGATGCCGGAGAAGATTTCGCGTGTGTCGTCGCCTAGGTCGAGACGGAGCTTCAGGAGTTTGTCCGCACCCTCGACGTAGCTTGCCTCCAGTACCTTCGCTACCCGCAGATCGATTTTTGAAAAAGTTTCGAAATCGATTTGCTCGGACTCATCACGCTGAGCTTTTTCGGAGTTGGTAGCTTCGCCCGATTTCGCGATCATCGCGTCGATCTCCTTCTGCTCGACTCGCTCGAGTATGGCCTTAAAGCGGTTGATACGATGACCGAGCAATGGCGTCTGCGCGTCCGTCCACATTAACGGCTCGATGTCCAGGAATGCCTCGGCACGCTCGGCGATACCCGGGATTACGGGCCGAAGATAGACCATTAAGGTCCTGAACAGGTTCAGCCCGAGCGTCGCAATTCCCGGGACGGTGGCGGCCTGTTCAGGATCCTTCGCTTTCAGCCAGGGTTTCTCTTCGTCGATATACTGGTTGGCCTTGTCGGCGAGAGCCATTATTCGCCGGATTGCTTTAGCGTAGTTTCGTGCTTCGTACTCGCTCGCAATCTCTTCCGATGCGGCGGCGAATTCCTCGAACAGCTCAGGTCCTGGTAGCTCTTCGGTTAAACGCCCTTCATTCTGCCGGTGTACGAACCCAGCGCAGCGGCTGCCGATATTGACGAGTTTGCCGACGAGGTCCGAGTTCACGCGTGCGATGAAATCGTCCATGTTCAGATCGAGGTCGTCTGCGCCGACTCCGAGCTTTGCCGCGAAGTAATAACGCAGGCAGTCGGGCTCCAGATGATCCGCATAAGTCGACGCGTTGATAAATGTGCCGCGAGATTTCGACATCTTCTGTCCGTCAACGGTCAGGAACCCATGCACTATGATTCCAGATGGTTTCCGATAGCCCGCACCGCTCAATACCGACGGCCAGAACAGCGTGTGAAAGTAGACGATGTCCTTGCCGATAACGTGGTAGATCTCGGCGCTGCTGTCGACACCCCAGAACTCGTCGAAGTCGAGGTCCGAACGGCGGCATAGATTCAAAAAGCTCGCCATGTAACCGATCGGCGCGTCGAACCACACGTAGAAGTACTTGCCGGTCTCGCCTGGAATCTCGAAGCCGAAATAGGGGCTGTCTCGCGAGATGTCCCAGTCGCGCAAGCCGGCCTCGAACCACTCATCCAGCTTTCGTGCGAGCGCGGCATCGACGTGCCTGGGCACCCAATCGCGGAGTTCCTCTTCGAAATTGCCTAGTTTGAAGAACAGGTGCTCCGATTCCCGGACCGCGGGTGTTGTGCCCGAGACCACGGAAACCGGGTCTTCGAGTTCCATGGGCGTGTATGTCGCGCTGCAGTTTTCGCACGAATCGCCGTATTGATCGGGTGTATGGCAGACCGGACAGGTTCCGCGAACATAGCGATCGGGAAGAAACATCGCTTTTTCTTCGTCGTAGGCCTGCTTGATCGTCTTGCGGTGAATGTGACCGCCGTCGACGAGGCGCCCGTATATCGACGCGGTGAGTTCCTGATTCTCGGGCGAATGCGTCGTGAGATAGTTGTCGACACTGATTCGGAAGCGATCGAAGACGGCCTGGTGACCAGCCGCGACCTCGGCGACGAGTTCCTCCGGCGATACGCCCGCGGCTTCCGCACGCAGCATGGTCGGCGTGCCGTGGGCATCGCTCGCGCACACATAGATGCATCGATTGCCGCGCATGCGCTGGAAGCGTGCAAACACATCGGTTTGCGTGTATTCGACGATATGCCCGATGTGCAGCGGGGCATTCGCGTATGGCAGCGCGCTTGTGACCAGAATGTCTCGCTGTTGGCCCAACTGGTGGTACTCCGTGGCAATGTTCTGTGCAGATCGCCGGAAACACGGGATACCGTGCTTGCGCTGCCGTTCCGATCGCGATTATGCCACTGGCGTCCTGGGGATGCTGCTTAGGTGACGCCTCTGAATTGCTCGAATTTGGTTTTGTCGAAAGCCTGGTGGAAGGCCTCCTCTCCGGAGATCTCTTTAGCGTCGAGAAGCTCCTGAATCGCGCCGTCCATCGTCCTCATCCCGGATGCGCCGCCCGACTGCATGACGTTTTCGAGTTGCTCCAGCTTTCCCTGCCGGATCAGATTGGCAACCGCTGGCGTATTGACGAGAATTTCCAGTATCGCAGTACGTCCGGAGCCATCCCGCTTCTTTGCAAGCTGCTGGGAAACGACACCTCGCAGGGAAGTCGACAGCATATTGCGGATGTGTTCCTGCTTGTCCGCCGGGAATATGTTGATGACCCGGTCGATCGTTGCAGCGGCGCCATTCGTGTGCAGCGTTCCCATCACGAGCACGCCCATTTCCGCAGCGGTCATCGCGATACTCATGGTCTCGAGATCCCGCAGCTCGCCGACCAGAATGACGTCAGGGTCCTCGCGCAGGGCGGAATGCAGTGCTTCGGCGAACGTCTGGGTATGTACGCCGATTTCACGCTGGCTGATCAGGCAGTTCTGGCGCTGGTGAACGAACTCGATCGGATCTTCGATGGTCAGTATGTGCCCATGCTGCTGTTGATTGATCGCGTCGATCATGGCCGCCAGCGTCGTCGTTTTTCCCGACCCCGTCTTACCGGTGACGAGGATCAGGCCTTTGTTCGTTCTGGTGAATTCTTTTACAGACTTCGGCATCCCGAGCTCATCCAGCGTCAGTGCAGTAGCGGGGATTCCCCTGAAGACCGCGCCGATTCCGTTCAGATGGCGAAATACATTGACGCGAAATCGCGCAAGATCGGGGATTGCGAAGGCGAAGTCAGCCGAGTCGTCAGCTTCGAAATGGGATCGCGCCGTATCGGACATGATGCCGAGAATGGCGTTCTCCAGTTGTTCGGCATCGAGGGTTTGGTTCTGCAGGCTGATCAGATCGCCATTGACGCGCATTCTCGGCGGGTCCCCGGCGATGATATGCAGATCGGAGCCCTTGCGGAGGTGCATGCTGCGGAGAAAATCTTCGATCATTTCGGGAACATCTCCGCGCCTCAGCCGATCTCGACGTTCTGCAGAATCGTCGTGTCAGTCACGAAACGCTCGAACTTCTTGATATCCGTGGCAAAACGATAGGCGTCGTCCGGATCGACAAGCTTGTTCTGAATCGCCTCGAGGAGTGCCTGATCCATCAACTGCATACCGAGATCTTTTCCGGTTTGAAGTTGCGCGGCAATCTGGTGCGTCTGATCGGTCGTGATGAGTTTCGAGATCGCTCGTGTCATAACGAGAATTTCGTGAACCGCGCAGCGGCCGCGACCGTCCGGAGTTTTGACCAGATTCTGAGTCACCACCGCCTGCAAACTATGCGAGAGGAAGCTCTTGGTCTGTTCTCGCTGATCGGCCGGGAGCGCGTCGATAATGCGGTCGATCGATTTAACGGCGCCGGTGGTGTGCAGCGTACCGAGAACGAGGTGGCCGGTCTCCGCTGCGGTCATTGCCATGCTTATCGTCTCGGCATCCCGCAGCTCGCCAACGAGGATAACGTCAGGGTCCTCACGCAGCGCGGCGCGAACGCCTTCCGCAAAGCTCGGTACATGGGTACCGAGCTCTCGCTGGACGACCTGGGATTTCTTGCTCTGATGCACGAACTCGATCGGGTCTTCGAGACTGATAATGTTGAGATTACGCGTGCTGTTGAGATGGTCGATCATCGACGCAAGCGTCGTCGATTTTCCGGTTCCGGTCGATCCCGTCACGAGCACCATGCCCTGATGTAAATCGCAGAACTTGACGATAACCGGCGGCAGATTCAGCGACTCGATCGTCGGGATCGTGTTCGGGATATTTCT
Source organism: Rhodospirillaceae bacterium (assembly GCA_024638465.1). Classification (GTDB taxonomy): domain Bacteria; phylum Pseudomonadota; class Gammaproteobacteria; order Steroidobacterales; family Rariloculaceae; genus SMWC01. The sequence goes on from JAHEKF010000011.1 coordinate 46,776, forward strand.
GAAGGTCGCGCCTACCCCGGTTTCTTTGCGAAACACATTAACCCGGAATCTCCCACCTTCCTGACTGACGTACGAAAAATCGAGATCGTGTCCTTCTGCAAAGCGGCGCTTCTGAGCCTCGCTCAGGATCTCGGCGACGTAACTCTCCATCTCCGTATCGCCGAGTTCCCTGAACTTGATCGGCATCAGGTCGCCATGCAGACGCAGCATCGGCGGCACGCCGACCGCAAGATGTACGTCCGAACAGCCCTGTGCCAGGCCTAGCTTGAGGAATGAGTCAATTCGCGCCATTGACTAATTGAGCTTGGCAGCAGCGTTCTCGAGGGCGGCCTTGAACTGGTCCATGGAGCTGAAGCGATTGTCCTTGTCGACTGCCATGGCTTTGGTAACGATATCGCTGAGTTCCTTAGAAACGTTCGGGTTGTTCTCTTCGAGCGCTGCCGCCTTCCCCTGGACGTGCTGATACATGACCGACATATGATCGCCTTTGCTATACGGGGGCTTGCCGGCGAGCATCTCATAGAGAATGATGCCAAGGCTATAGACATCGGCACGAACATCGACTTTCTTGCCGAGAATCTGTTCCGGCGCCATATATTTCGGAGAGCCGATCACATAGCCGGTTTTTGTCAGCTGGGTGTCGCCACTGGTCGCGGCCGCTGCGACGCCAAAATCCACGATCTTAAGCAGCCCCTCGTCGTTGATCAGAATATTGGCCGGCTTGAGGTCGCGATGAATGATCCCCTGATAGTGGGCGATCTGCATGCCGGTACAGACATCGCAAGCATAGGAGATCGCTTTCCTGGTATCCATCGGGTGTTCGTCTGAAATTTCCTTGCCGAGCGTATGCGACGGAAAGTATTCCATGGATATCGCATAGGCTCCGCCTATCGCGAGGAAATCATAGATCCGAATGACGTTCTTATGCGTAATCTTGCGCGAGTATCGAAGCTCGTGGACGAAGCGTTTCATCATTTCTTCGTCAGACGAAACATTCGGGTTCAAAAACTTCAGGATGAACTGATCGTCGACGACTGTGTCGCGAACGAGTACAACCGTTCCGAATGCGCCTTTACCGATTTTTTGAACGTATTCATATCGACCTTCGATAAGGTCTCCTGGTTTCAGGACGCTAAGATCGATCGGTCCGGAGCTCGCCGGAGCGGCAGCAGCAACCGGTTCGGCCGCTTCGATTTCCGGCGAATCGGCAATGAGCGCTTTTGTCAGGTCGTCTTCGTCAACATCGAAGGAAGGCGCGAGTTCGCTGGTATCGCCCGCGTTACCCTCCAGTTTTTGCAGCGCCTTCGCGGCGACTTTCGCGACGGTTCCGCTTTCGCCACTGGCGTGCTTTTTAATGAAGTTACCGACCGCTTCGCTGTGTTTAGCATCGGTCAGGCTGGAGACCGCTTCGATAGCAGCCGCTTTGACTTCTTTGTCTTCGCTCTTGACGAAGGGCAGTGATTTTTTGAGAGCGCGCTTGTCCTTGAGCTTGCCGATGGCACGCAGCGCCGTAGGCACGGATTTGCCGCCCCGATCCAGCATTTTCACGATCGCCGGTACGGCTCTGGTATCGCCAATCTCAGCAAGCGCGTCAGCAGCGCGCTCGCTCACCCACCAGTCTTTGTCCTGTGTGGCGGTAATCAGGTGATCGACCGCGCGCGGGTCTTTGCAGGTGTTGAGAATTTCGATAGCTGCGCGTCTGACGTCCTCGTCTTTGTCCTTGATCAGTTCGAGAACGGAGTTGACGACACGCTCGCCGCCGATTCTTGCCAGCGCATCCGATGCGCGGGTTCGAACCATCCAGTCCTCGTCCGATATGGCAGAGAGCAGATGCTTGATGTCTTTCGTCGTGCCGATTTCGTTGAGTACCTCGACAGCCGCTCGTCGCGAGAACTCGTTGTCCGACTTCATCGACCGAATCAGGTGCTGGACCGTGTCAGGGTGCCTGAGATTAACGACAACGTCGATCGCCTTGTTAATGACGTCAACGTCGGGGTCTTCGAGCAGCGAACAGATCAGCTCGACATTGACGGCTCCGTTCATCTTCGCCAGACCGGCCAACGCAGCCTGCCGTACCAGCTTGTTCTCGTTTCTAAGTTGCCCCTGCAGAGCGTTCTGGACGTCTTCGTTTTCGAATTGCGAGAGAACGCTGATCAGGTGTGTCGTTATCACCGGATCCTTGCCATTCATGCGAGCGACGAGATCGGGAACCTGTTCTTCGCTGGCGAGTTCCTTGACCATCTTGAAGACGGCGTTCCTCTCGCTCGGCTGCAACTCGTAGGCCTGAGCAAGCAAGCGATTGAGATTGAGGCGGTCCTGATGTGCGAGCAGTATGTCGACAACGGCCGATTTCGAGTACCGGTCTTCGGCAAGCAGATCGACGATGCGGTTGGGATTGAATCTCCGGCTCGAAGACAGCGCGGTCGTGGCCCCGGATACGGTCTTCGGGTTCGAGTCAGTGAGACCCTGCAGGAGGACGGGCAGCGTCTTCTCGTCCGTCAGTTTGGTCAGTACATCGACGAATTCGGTCGTCTGGCGCCGGTCGGCAGTCGTCAGGGCGTGAAGTATCTTCGGAACGGCTGCGGGACCGACCTGACGCAGTTTCTCGAACGCCTTTTTGGCGCTGGATGAATCGAGGTCAGCTTCACCCCGAATTTGAGCGATTAGCCTTTCAGCCTTGAATGCACTAATCAGGTTCATAGTTGTCCGAGCGCGTCTACACCTCCAGCCCCCGCAAGGGCCAGGTATCCAACATAATCACTGACTGAATCTGGGCCAATTATGCCATACGGCATATCTCAAAACGGAACCTGTCTCACAGGTTTGGGAGCCGAAGAGAACGTGCCAAAAGGCCCGGGTTTATTGAGCTATAGGGTACAATCCCCGCCGCTCAGACAGAGGACCCCCGCATGACCCAGGAAGCCTTGGCGGTATTGCAGAAACGGCTCGCCGAGTATGTCCTTCCGTACACCGGGAAACGTCTCGGAGAGGAAGGAAGTTCACTCGAGATCGAAGCCCGCGACGATGGCCTGCTCGCCAGGGTGACGCTGGGCTTCCCCGCGGCCAGAACCGCTGCGGATCTCGTCGAATCGTTACAGCGACATTGCGACGGGCTGGATCTGCCGTTGCCGCTGCGTTTCGAGGTGGAATCGTCGATTCGGTCGCATTCCGTACAGTCGGGGCTGAAGCCACTGGACGGAATCAGCAATCTCATCGCCGTCGCTTCGGGTAAGGGCGGCGTCGGCAAATCGACCGTTGCCGTCAATCTGGCACTGGCACTGGCAGCCGAGGGCGCCAGTGTGGGAATACTCGACGCGGATATCTATGGGCCCAGTCAGCCGCGCATGCTGGGGCTTCAGGGTGAGCGGCCGGTTACGCCGGACGGCAAGAAGCTCGAACCGCTCGAGGCACACGGCATCAAGGCCATGTCAATCGGATTCCTCGTCGACGACAGCCAGCCGATGGCGTGGCGCGGGCCGATGGTGACCTCGGCGCTGAATCAGTTGCTGACAGACACGCTGTGGGGAGATCTCGACTACCTCATCGTCGACATGCCGCCCGGAACGGGTGATATCCAGCTCACGCTTTCGCAACGCGTTCCGGTCAGCGGCGCCGTGATCGTAACGACACCGCAGGACATCGCGTTGGCAGATGCGCGCAAAGGACTGGAGATGTTCCAGAAAGTGAATGTTCCTGTACTCGGCATCGTCGAAAACATGAGTTTTCATGTCTGTTCCAGCTGTGGTCATGAGGAAGCGATATTCGGCGAAGCGGGCGGAACGAAGCTGGCTGAGGAATACGACGTACCGTTGCTCGGCGCGATTCCTCTGGATGCCCGGATCGGCGCCCAGACCGACCGCGGCGCGCCCACAGTGATTGCGGAACCGGACGGCGCGGTCGCCGATGCTTATCGTCGAATCGCCCTGGCGGCTGCCGGCCACCTCGCGGCGATGGGGAAGGACTATAGCCACGCATTCCCCACGATTACGGTCGAGGAGGGTTGATGAGTATCAAATCCGATCGCTGGATTCGGCAGATGGCCAGTGATCACGGCATGATCGAACCTTTCGAGCACGATCAGATTCGGCACGTAAACAACCGGCGTGTGATCTCTTACGGCACATCGAGTTATGGATACGACGTACGCTGTGCCGCGGATTTCAAAGTGTTCACGAACATCGATTCGGCCATTGTCGACCCGAAGGAATTTGACGAATCCAGCTTTGTCGACAAGCGCTCAGAGAGCTGCGTTATCCCTCCTAACTCGTTCGCGCTCGCTAGCACTGTCGAGTATTTCAGGATTCCACGTAACGTATTGACGATCTGCCTGGGCAAGTCGACCTATGCGCGTTGTGGAATCATCGTCAATGTCACGCCGCTGGAACCCGAGTGGGAAGGGCATGTAACGCTTGAATTCTCCAACACGACGCCACTGCCGGCCCGGGTTTACGCGAACGAAGGCGTTGCACAGATGATTTTTTTCGAATCCGATGAAATCTGCGAGAGCAGCTATCGTGACCGCGGTGGAAAATATCAGGGGCAAACCGGCGTGACGTTGCCGAAAGCCTGACCGATTATTCGTCCAGCCACGTCACCGACAACAGCCGAAATTCCAGTCGCGTCTCGCCGTTCCGCCGCTGCTCCATTCGCACTGGCAGATGGAAGAGTTCGGGCGCCGTCCAGATCAGAGTCTGACGCGAAGAGCCCTCGCGCTGCTGGAGTCCCATCCGGGCATCGAACGTCCCGAGCGCAGTTTCGACTGCTTCAGATCCTTCGATCGAATAGTGGTAGATCTGTTCTCCGTCCGCGTCGACCACGCGGTATTTTCGTGTACCGATGTCCCGCGCCGCATCCAGCATGATCTGGACCTGCAGGGCGCCCGGGTCCAGCGCGGCCGAGTCCGGAGCATCGTGACTCAGCGCAGTGAAATCGAGTTTGAAGCTGTCGTCGCTTCCTCGCGTGCCGTCCTCGTAAGAGAACTGAACCGGAGTAATCGAACTGTCAGCCGATGTGAACTCGCTGTTTTCTACGATGGGTCGCGGTACGGCCATTCGCAGCCAGAAGCCCGAGAGTTCCGTGACGGAGCGAAAACGGTAACGCGAGGTAGTCGCGTCGTAGTCCACCGTTCTCATCGAGCGGCCGCGAACGCGATCTCGGTACCGGACTTCGTACTCGGCCGAAAATGGCCGAATAGCCGGATCGACATCCGCTGACGCCGGCGTAGCTGTGACCACGGCGATAACAAACGCGATCAGGCAGCAATGAATGTCGATGCGCATCGTGCGGATCATCGCAACTCAGTCGACGACAACCCGTTCACCCTGGGCTTCGATGACTTCTCCTATCGGCCACGCTTCTTCCCCGCTGGCGGTGAGGCTTGCGAGCGCGGTCTCGACCTCCTCACGGGGAACGATAACCACCATGCCGACGCCGCAGTTGAACGTACGGAGCATTTCCTCGCGAGCGATGCCTTGCGATCGCAGCCACTTGAATACCGGGGGCGTCCGCCATGCAGCGCGCTGCAGGCTGACGCCGAGCCCGTTCGGAAGCGCGCGCGGGATATTTTCGGTCAAGCCGCCGCCGGTGATATGTGCTATTCCCTTGACGTTCGTCGCCGATATGAGATCCGCAACAGCGCGAACGTAAATCCGTGTCGGGGCCAGAAGATGCTCGATCAGCGGTCGTCCCTCCAGGTCGTTCGTGGCCGCTGCCGGGTTGATGTCGAGCACGCGTCGAATCAACGAGAACCCGTTCGAGTGCGGTCCTGATGACGCGATGCCGATCACGGCGTCGCCGGCAGCGATGGACCGGCCGTCAATGATTTTCGGCTCATCCACAATACCAACGCAGAAACCGGCGAGATCGTATTCCCCCGCAGCGTGCATACCGGGGTGCTCGGCGGTTTCGCCACCAATCAGCGCTGCGCCGGACAGCTCGCAGCCGCGGGCGATGCCGCGAATCACGCGTGCGGCGATATCGACATCCAGTTTCGGCGTAACGAAATAATCCAGGAAAAACAGCGGCTCGGCGCCCACGACGATGACATCATTGGCGCACATTGCGACCAGATCGATGCCAACGTCATCATGAGCGTCATGCTCCAGAACCAGTTTGAGTTTCGTCCCTACGCCGTCTGTGCCGGACACCAGCACGGGGTTCTGATAGCGCTCCTTCGCGAGCCGAAACAGCCCGCCGAACCCTCCGAGACCGCCGATCACTTCGGCTCGGGACGTGCTCTTCACGGCGTCACGAATGCGCTCGACGAGCAGCTCCCCTGCATCGATATCAACGCCGGCGGCCTTGTAAGTCAGTGGTTCCTTGGCTGTCATGCTTCCCTTCGAGACGCGACGGGGAATCGCGCTGAGGCCGCTATAATAAGCCAGCTTTTTCCACAGTGGACAGTGATGACTCGATTTCCCCGCATACCGCGGATGTTGTGGCTCTGGATCGCTTTGTTCGCGAGTCTCCTGCTTGCGTGGCAGAAACCCGCAATCGCGGCCTCGGTCGATAATCTCTACACCGTTCGCGTGGACAGAAGTCTGTCCGCCGTACCCGGGCAGGCCGTTCGAACGCGGGAGGAGGAGATCCGCTTTGCGCTGACACAGGTGCTCACGCGGGTAACCGGGCGGCTGGACGCGGCGCTGGAGCCTGCTCTGGCCGATATGCTCGAGAACGTGGAGCAATACGTCGTGCAAAGCGGCACGATCGATCGTAGTACTTTTCTCGTGACGTTCGACGCACGCGCGGTCGAGGCGGCTCTGATCGCGAGAGAACAGCCGATCTGGGGCTCTGAGCGACCGTTAACCGTGCTGTGGCTGGCGATCGACGACGGCCAGGGCCAGCGTGACATTCTGGCGGCGGCGGACTCGAGCAGCGATCAAAGCCCGGAGTTCCAGGAACTCAAGGCGAGATTTCGCGAGCAGATTTTCGCAATCGGTGAAGAGCGTGGTCTGCCGCTGGCGCTGCCGCTCATGGATCTCGAAGACATGAGCGCGATCGGTTTCGTCGACATCTGGGCCGGATTCGGCGCTCAGATCGAGCGGGCATCGATACGGTACGGTGCGGATTCCGTCGTGACCGGGCGAGCGAGAGTGTCTTCTTTTGGCGTCGATGTGGAATGGACGCTTCTCAGGGACGGCCAGCGAATCAGTCTCGGCGGCGGCGCTTTGCGGAATGGACTCGACCGCCTTGCCGATCTTTATGCCGCGGAATTCAGCACGCTCGGCGGGACGCAAACGACGATTATTTCGATTCTGGGCGTAGAAACACTCGAGGACTACGGCCGCGTGATGCGCTATCTGGAATCTCTGAGCATTCTCGATTCAATCGGTACCGAGATAGACTTCGACGACGATGCGCTCTCCGTCACGGTCGTTGCGAGGGGAGGTACAGCCGTCGTTGAACGGGTACTCGGCCTGAGTCCGATGTTGTCACCCTATGCCGAAGTTACCGAGATGCCCACTGTAAGCCGCGTGACGTTCGAGTTTGTGCGCTAGGAGCGGCGATCGTGTCATTGAGCTGGATTCCTAACGCCATCTGCGTCGTCAGGCTCATTCTCGTCGGTCCGATCGTGATCGTCCTGCTGCGGGAAGACTATCTGCTCGGCCTGGTACTGATCGCGGTCGCAGGTTTCTCGGACCTGCTTGACGGCTTCCTGGCCAGAACTTTTGACTGGCGTACGCAGCTCGGCGGTCTGCTCGATCCTGCCGCGGACAAGATTCTCATTGCCAGCGTATTCCTCGTTCTGACCTACCTCGGACTCGTACCGCTCGGTCTCACGGCAATCGTTGTTTTTCGCGACATCGTGATCGTGGCCGGCGCGACGACGTACCAGCTTTTGATCGCGCCCGTACACGGCGAGCCCGCGATCATCAGTAAGCTCAATACGGCATGTCAGCTCAGCTTCGTCCTGTTTACGCTGACCGCGGCGGCAATGCAGTGGCCGCCACAGGGTGTAATCGTGGCGTTCGGCGCTGCCGTAACTTTTACGAGTATCGTAAGCGGACTGAACTACGTCGTCGGCTGGAGCAAGCGCGCCTGGCGGAGCCGGCAACTCGGCACTGAGTCTGCGGCTTGATCTGATGGCGCAAATTCCCCTGCCGCTCGCAGTCGGGCGCCACCATCGCTTCGAGAATTTCGTCGCCGGTAGCAACGCCGAGGCAGTCGCGCGGCTGCAGGCGCTAGCGGCGAGCCACGACCCGGCAACGCTCTGGCTGGCCGGCCCGGCAGGTTGCGGCAAGACGCACCTTCTGCAGGCGGCGACCTCTTCTGCGCCGGCTGGCGCCATGTATATACCGCTGCGTGTCACGGGCGCGAGCGGACCGGGCATGCTGAAAGGCCTCGATGCACTCGAGTTTCTGGCGCTCGACGATATCGACGCCGTCGCCGGAGACCATGAGTGGGAACGAGCGTTGTTCGACCTGTTTAACAGAGTCCAGTGCGCCGGAGGGCAGCTACTTTTCGCGGCTGGAAATCCGCCGGCACATAGTGGTCTGTTGCTTCCGGACCTTGCCTCGAGAGCGGCGAGCGCGGTGGTGTATCGCTTGAGCCCGCTCGATGAAGAAGAAGCGCTGGACGCGTTACGGCGGCACGCGCAATCCAGGGGGCTGGAACTGCCGGACCCGGCGGCGCGTTACCTGCTAACGCGTATTTCAAGAGATATGCCGGCGATCTGTCGCTGGCTGGATGAGCTCGATTCGGCGTCACTTGCGGCACAGCGAAAATTGACGGTGCCTTTTATTCGAGACGCCTTGGCTGAGCGGACCTGATCAGCATCAGGATGCTCAATAACTCTGTGGCAGACGCCAGCATTACGACAATCGCAGCCGGTTCGGCGCGCAATGATGCAACGACTTCGGTAGTACTGGCGCCAATGAAGATCACGAGCACGAGACTGAGCCACTGGTAGGTATAACGCTGGTCCGCGAGCAAGCCGCGGATGGTCAGCAGAAGAGGAATCAGGAGCAGCGCGATCATGACTGCGGGTAACGGTCCCGGCATTCGCAAACTCAGGCTCCACGCGACCGTAGCGACGATGAGACAGGCGTGGCTCAAGCCCGCGAGAATACGAAAGCCGGAACGCGAGGCCGGGTCATTCATTCGCGACTGTCCCGGAGGCGCTGCGCGAGATCCGCGACGCGCTTTCCGAGCGCCTGCGCCAGCGTTTTCTCGTGATCGGACAGGGTTTCGTTCCAGGAATTCGCGAGATGGGAGGCGCCGTACGGGCCGCCACCGGTTCTCGTGTCGCGGACGGCGTTCTCCGTGTAGGGTATCCCGGCCCAAAGCATACCGTGATGGATGAGCGGCAAAATCATGGTGAGAAGCGTTGTCTCCTGGCCGCCGTGAAGGCTGCTCGTCGATGTGAATACGCCAGCCGGCTTATCGCTCAGCGTTCCGTTGAGCCAAAGTCCGCTGGTTCCATCCAGGAAGTACTTCAAAGGCGCGGCCATGTTGCCGAATCTCGTCGGGCTACCGAGCAGGAGTCCGTCACAGCGCTCGAGATCGTCGAGTGAGGCATAGGGCGATCCGGCTTCCGGGATCGCCGCTTCGGTCGCTTCAGTCACGGTCGAGACCTTCGGCACGGTTCGGACTACGGCTTCCGCGCCGGCCGACTCCACACCGCGTGCCGCGTGCCGCGCGAGTGCTGCCGTTTGGCCCTTGAGGGAGTAATACAGGACGAGCACGTTAGTCGTCATTCGAGCATTTCCAGAACTGCATCAGGCGGGCGGCCGATGCGTGCCGCGTCGCCGATACGAACGATAGGCCGCTGTAACGCGGACGGATGACTGGCCAGAAACGCACAGATCTCGGATTCTGACGCGGTCTCGAGATCGACGCCCGCATCCCTGAACGCCGCCTCACCGGTTCGGACCAGCGACTTTGCAGGGACCGCAAGCAGAGCGACGAGCGACTCGAGCGTCTCCGCCGACGGCGGGGTCTCGAGGTATTCGACGACTTCGAGTTCGATGCCCTGGTCCTCGAGTAGCGCCTTCGTTGCCCTCGATTTCGAGCATCGTGGATTATGGTAAATTATAGCTTTCATTTATAAGTAATTGTTTATCAATTATTTTGCCCAATGTCCGGCGACACGGCCGGATTCTTCCGGAGGCTTAGTGTAGAAATCGGGCGGGACACTTTCCAGGCCAGCCCCGGGCCGCTTGACGGCCGTCTGAAGCCCCTGTTAGGTTTCTCTCGTTCGAAACCTCAAGAATAAGAATGATTCAGACTCGAGTCACGGCCAGCCTCATGGCAATCGCAGCAGCCGTTGTTCTGCTCGGCTGCGCGACTTCGCCGCCGGTACAGGAGATGAGCGATGCCCGCCAGGCGATCGCGGCGGCCGAAGACGCTGACGCTGCGTCTCTCGCGCCGACGCCTCTCGAAGAAGCGCGCCGTTATCTGAGCGAGGCGGAAGCGCAAATCAGGACGCGCGCTTTCGGGCCTGCTCGAACGAACGCGATTCGCGCGAGAAATAGTGCCGTAGACGCATTGCAGGCCAGCCAGGCCGCCATTGACTCGAACGGTAATTAGGGTTCGCCCTTGTCCGGCGCCGATAAAATCGTGCGCTGCGTCGTCAGCGGCCGCGTTCAGGGCGTCTGGTACCGTGCGAGTACCAAGAACAAAGCGATCGAACTGGACTTACGCGGAAGCGTGAGGAATCTCGGCAACGGCGATGTCGAAGTCGTCATGGCCGGAACTGCTGACGCCGTCATGACAATGTGCCGTTGGCTTTGGAAGGGCCCCCCGGGCGCACGGGTCAGTGGAGTGGTCGTTGCCGAACACGATGGCGAGGTTGGACCCGGGTTCCTCGTTGCCTAGCGGTCAGCCGCGATACCACTTGTTTCGTAGCGCGTCGATGACGCGGTCGGCGTAGCCGCGGCGGCCGAGGCTGCCGTTGTAGCGGCCCAGCCCGCGAATCATGTCGCCGCCCTCCATATCCAGGTAATACTTCAGTATTCGGGTTCCCAGGAGAATATTGTACTGGGCGTCGAACAGATCGCTCTTGCTCTCACCGCCGAGTTCCTCGACCCAAAACGGCATGACTTGCATGAGGCCGAGTGCGCTACTCGAGGAAATCGCATAGCGATCGAAGTTACTCTCGACTTCGATAACGGCCAATACCAGTTCCGGAGCAATATCCGTTCGTGTCGCTTCGTGGTGCACGGTACGCAGGATGTGTAACCTCTCGTCGATATCGGGGACCTGACTCGCCAGGCGCTGCGACATGTCCGACAGCCAGACTTCGGCAGAGAATCGGTCGTCGAAGCTGCCCGCATCCGCGACCGCATCGAGCAGGACTTCGCGAAGCCCTTCGTCTACGCCGGATTTCGCATGTGATCGAAGATCCTGTGCCCAGACCCAGGAGCACAGTAGCGACAGCGTTAAGAATCCGGCGGAGAAGGATTTCATGGCATTCGCCGCTTCGACAGGAAATCCACGACGCCATCAACCGAGATCATCTCGGCATCCGCCTCGCGGCGTGACTTGTATTCGATTTGCCCGTTGTCCCAGGACTTTTCCGCAATAACCAGCCGGTGCGGAATCCCGATAAGGTCCGCTTCGGCAAATTTGACACCCGGGCGTTGATTACGGTCATCGTAAAGTGTATCGAGACCGGCCTGCTGAAGTTCGGCATAGAGGCTGTCAGCGGCTTCCCGTACGCGATAAGACTTGTCGAGGTTGATCGGAATAAGCACGACATCGAACGGTGCGATCGCATCGGGCCAGAGAATTCCGCGCTCATCATTGTTCTGCTCTATCGCGGCGGCGACCACGCGTGTGACGCCGATCCCGTAGCATCCCATCTGCATTTCGCAAGCTTTGCCATCTTTATCGAGCACTCGTGCTTCCATGGCCTCACTGTATTTACTTCCCAGCTGAAAGATGTGACCGACTTCAATTCCTCGGGCAATTTCCAGTCGGCCTCCGCCGGCAGGGCTGGGATCGCCGGCTACGGCGTTACGCATATCGACGACGTCGGGCAGCGGCAGATCGCGTTCCCAGTTGGCGCCGCGGTAGTGTTTGTCGGGCGCGTTCGCACCACAAACGAAGTCGCTGAGCGATGCGGCGGCAGCGTCGACGAATAGCGGCACGTCGAGATCCTTCGGTCCGACGAAACCGGGCTCGCAGCCGGTCGCAGCTTCGACTTCGGCGCCACGCAACATTCGCAGCGGGCGAGCGACGCCTGGCAGCGCTTCCGTTTTGATGCGGTTGAGTTCATGGTGTCCGCATAGCAGCAACGCAACGGCTGGTGCTTGTTCGCCCGCGACCAGGAGAGTCTTCAGACAGTGGCCGGCCGGGACGTCCAGAAATTTGCTGAGTTCGTCGATCGTCCGCACATTCGGAGTATCGATGAGTTCGAGGTCAGCAGTGGGCTCCGCACGGGAAACGTCATCGGTATCGATGGCAACGGTCTCCACATTGGCGGAGTAGCCGTCGGCTTCGCAGTATGCGATCGCGTCTTCGCCGGATTCGGCGAGTACGTGAAATTCTTCGGAACGATTCCCGCCGATGGCGCCCGGGTCAGCCTGAACGATTCTGAAGTCGAGCTGCAGTCGCCGGAAGATATTGTCGTAAGCTGCGCGCATCGCCGCATACCCTTCCAGCAGCGATTCCTGATCCAGATGGAACGAGTAGGCGTCTTTCATTACGAACTCACGCGCGCGCATTACGCCGAAGCGCGGCCTGATCTCGTCGCGGAACTTCGTTTGAATCTGGTAATAGTTGACCGGGAGCTGGCGGTAACTGGAGAGTTCGTTGCGCGCAATATCCGTGATGACTTCCTCATGCGTCGGGCCGAGGCAGAACGCGCGGTCGTGCCGGTCCTTCAGACGCAGCAGCTCGGGTCCATATTCTTCCCAGCGGCCCGATTCCTGCCACAATTCCGCGGGTTGAACGACGGGCATCACGACTTCGAGCGCACCTGCTCGATTCATCTCGTCGCGGATAATGGCTTCGACCTTTTGCAGCACGCGTAAGCCGAGCGGCAGCCAGTTGTAAAGCCCGGACGCCAGTCGCCTGATCAAGCCCGCACGTAGCATCAGCTGGTGGCTGATGACTTCCGCTTCCGAGGGGACTTCTTTGAACGTTCTGAGCGGAAAATCGGTAAGTCGCATGCGCGCAAGTGTCTCAAGAAAGCATTGCGTCGGCCAGCCAATTCCCGCAGCATGGTCGATTCAGGCGTAACTCGTATCGATCGCGACAATGGACCCGAAAACTGAAAGATCGCGCCGCCGGGGAATCTATTTGCTCCCGAATCTGCTGACAACCGGTGCGTTGTTTGCGGGATTCTACTCAATCGTTGCGGCGATCGACGGCAACCTTCTCGGGGCCGCGTGGGCGATCTATATCGCCATGTTCCTGGATGGCCTGGATGGGCGAGTCGCCCGCATGACGAGCACGGAAAGCGACTTCGGCAAGGAGTTCGACAGCCTCGCGGATATGGTTTCTTTCGGGCTGGCGCCTGCCGTCGTCATTTACACCTGGGGTCTGGATCGGTTCCCTGAATACATTGCGCTTTGGGCGAGAGTCGGGTGGCTGGCCGCATTCCTGTTCACGGTAGCTGCCGCTTTTCGTCTCGCCAGATTCAACACGAGCTCCAAAGTCGACGACAAGCACTTCTTCCAGGGGCTGCCAAGTCCGCCGGCTGCTTCCGGAATAGCCGCGGTCGTCTGGCTCAGTATCGACTACGACATCGGCGGCATATTCGCGCTCATCGTCGGACTCGCCGTGACAGCGCTCGGCGGTCTGGCAATGATGTCGAATCTTCGTTACCTGAGTTTCAAGGATTTCAATCTTGGGAGCCGGGTACGCTTCGGCAATCTCCTGATGATTCCGTTGTTATTGATATTGGTGTCGCTGAATCCACCGGTCGTGTTGTTTTCGATGTATTTCACTTACGCCGTGGCCGGTCCGGTCATTTGGTTGTGGCGACGCGTTCGGCGAAGCAGGAATTCGAAGGGGACCATGCGCGCGTGACGGCGCTTCGGGAACAATATCTCGCTGCGATGGGTATACCCGTGTGGCAGCTGCGCAGCAGATCGGACGACGACCATCCGGTATCGCCGATCGACGACCTCGACTGGCAGGCGCTGCGCGAGCGGGTCAGCGGCTGCAGACTTTGCGGATTGCACGGTGGCAGAACCCAGACCGTGTTCGGCGTGGGCGATCCGGATGCCGATCTGCTGATCGTCGGCGAAGCGCCGGGCGCGGAGGAGGATCGCCGCGGAGAGCCTTTCGTCGGCAGGGCGGGGCAGCTGCTCGACGCGATGCTCGACGCTATCGATCTCACGCGCGGCCAGGTTTACATAGCAAATATTCTCAAATGCCGGCCACCGAACAATCGCGATCCGCAGCGCGAAGAGTCGGGAGCGTGCACGCCTTACCTGGAACGGCAAATCGCGTTGCTACAGCCGAAAGTCATACTCGCTCTGGGAAGAATCGCTGCCCAGTGGTTATTGCAGTCGGATTCCCCCATCGGTAGGCTCAGAGGCCGGGAACTCAGTTTTGGAAAACCGGCGGTTCCGCTGATAGCGAGCTACCATCCGGCATACCTCTTGCGGAGTCCCGCAGCGAAAGCTAAATCATGGGAAGATCTCAGACTCGTCAGACAGATACTTAGAGCAGCGTCATGAGCGCATCTGTACGTCCGCAAACCCAGCTTCGGCCGATGCGGCCCGCCGACCTGAAAGCAGTGGCCGAAGTGGAGCGCTCCAGCTATCAGTTCCCCTGGAGCATCGGTATCGTGCGCGACTGCCTGCTCGCGGGTTACCACAGTCAGGTATTCGAAGTGGACGGCGTGATCAGCGGCTACAGCATCATGTCGGCCGCCGGAAGCGAAGCCCACTTGCTGAATCTCTGTGTCCACCCTGGCTACCAGGGGCTGGGATACGGCCGGCGTCTGCTGAATTCGGTACTCCTGCGAGCCGAGGAACTGAGTATCGAGCGGGTTTTCCTCGAAGTCCGGCCATCGAATCTGGTCGCCATTTCGCTCTACCGCTCTGCCGGGTTCGAGTTGATCGGTACCCGGCCTTCTTACTACCAATCGGAACGCGGCCGTGAAGACGCCGTAATTTTCGCCGCATCGGTCGACGCTTCGCCCTGACCCGTTAACTCAAGGTTCCCCCCGCTAATGCCGGACAAGCAGGAGCGTCGTACGTTCGCGATCATCTCGCATCCCGACGCTGGAAAAACAACGCTGACCGAGAAGCTTTTGCTGTTCGGAGGCGCAATCCAGATGGCAGGCGCGGTCAAAGGACGGAAGGCGGCACGCCATGCGCGCGCCGACTGGATGCAGCTCGAGCAGGAACGCGGTATTTCGGTGACATCATCCGTCATGCAGTTCCCGTATCAGGGACGAATCATCAATCTTCTCGATACGCCAGGCCATGAAGACTTCTCGGAAGATACTTATCGAACGCTGACAGCTGTGGACAGCGCACTCATGGTGATCGATGCGGGCAAAGGCGTCGAGATGCGCACCATCAAGCTCATGGAAGTCTGCCGTCTGCGCAACACGCCGATAATCAGTTTTATCAACAAGCTCGACCGTGACGGTCTGGATCCGTTGGAGCTGATCGACGACATCGAGACCGTGTTGAAGATCGAGTGCGCCCCGGTAACCTGGCCGATCGGCATGGGCCGGGAGTTCCGCGGCATCTACCATCTTGCCGAGGATCGCGTTTATCTCTACGAACGTGGCGATTCCAGCCGTATCCTGGAATCGCGCTGTATCGATGGGATCGAATCCGCCGAAGTCGATGAACTGCTCGGCGGTGAGGCGGAAGGACTGCGCGAGCAGGTCGAGTTGATACGCGGCGCCAGCCCCGACTTCGATAGAGAGCGCTACCTCGCGGGTTCGCAAACGCCGGTCTTCTTCGGTGCCGCGATTCAGAATTTCGGCGTCAGGGAGCTGCTGGATGCATTCGTGGAGAATTCTCCGCCGCCGCAGCCTCGAGCAACGATGGACAGAACCGTATTTCCGGACGAGGAAGATCTCAGCGGCTTCGTTTTCAAGATTCAGGCCAACATGGATCCGGCGCATCGTGATCGGATCGCGTTCCTGCGGGTCTGTTCCGGGACCTACACGCCGGGCATGCGTCTTTACCACACTCGCCTGAAACGCGAAGTTCGCGTGGGCGAGGCGATAACCTTCATGGCGGCGGACCGGCAGCATGTCGAGGAGGCTGTCGCTGGCGACATCATCGGCCTCCATAATCACGGCACCATCAATATCGGCGACAGCTTCTCGCAAGGCGAGGATCTGATATTTACCGGGATTCCCGATTTTGCGCCGGAGCTGTTTCGGCGTGCTGTGCTAAGGGACCCACTGCGGCTCAAGGCTCTCAACAAGGGTCTCGACCAGCTTTGCGAGGAGGGCGCCACGCAGCTGTTCAGGCCGATGACCAGTAACGATCTGATTCTCGGCGCAGTCGGGCCGTTGCAGTTCGATGTCGCCGCGTTTCGCCTCCGGGATGAATACGGCGTTGAATGTACCTTCGAAGCCGTCAACATTGTGACGGCGAGATGGATAAACAGCGAAGATGACGCTTTGATTGAAGAGTTCAGGCGCAAACTCTCCGCGAGTCTTGCTCTCGATCACACGGGCCGATTGGTCTACCTGGCCACTACGATGGTCAAGCTGAATCTCACGCGTGAGCGATGGCCGGCAATCGAATTCCAGGAAACACGCGAACATACTGCACAGTCCGCGTCGAAGAACTGAATCTTCAGGTTGCGTGCGTCGGTCTGAAACTTCTGACGAGCTGCTTCAGTCGCTCGAGTTCACGGCCGTCCTCATCGAGTTCGTAACGCGCTTTAACATAGGCATCCGTAATTTCTTCGATCGTTTCCGAAGCCGTCGGCAGGATATCTGCGGCGCGTCGGCCAAAGTCGCTCGGTCCTTCGTTCGGACGACGCGGAGCGACGCTTGCCCGCGCCAGCTTGCGGCAGAACTTGCGAAAGTAGCGCGACGCATTGTCCCGGTGCCCGTCGCTGCGGTAGGCCCAGGCGAGATAAATGGCCAGCCCTGTGAGGAATGTCACGAGCAGTGCAATGCAGATCGCTACCAGCTTGGTCCAGTG
>JAHEKF010000054.1 GCA_024638465.1 Rhodospirillaceae bacterium
CCGTGCCACTGCCCGCGTAATTCATTCCGCCGATATCCGATTCCCACTCTAACGAGACCGCGAGCTCGAGTTCCGACTCGAAGCGAACCTCTCCGGCGCCCTGCAACTGGAACTCGTTGATCTCGGTTGTGACGTCCTGTAGAGAGATGCGGTTACCGGATGCGTCCGCTACAAATCCGGTGAAGTCCGCAACCAGTTCATTTTCCGGCGTGATGACCGAAATTCTCTGGATGGATCCTCTTGCGATCCGGATGTCGACCGGTAGCGAGAACTCGCCTGAGTCGGAAGCCGCCGTCGTCGATTCTCCCTGGCGGTATTCAATCTCCGAGATCGACAGTTCCTCGAACTCGACCGACCGCTGCAGTAGTGCGGGCAGGTTCAGTCGAAAGCTGATCAGATCGATCGATGTCTCATCATTGTCGATGACCAATCGAATATCACGGGCCGAGATGCCGTCACGCAGCGTGCCAGCCGTCGTCCCGATGGTGATACCCGAACCCGCCATCGATTGCAGGCGATTGATCAGCCATGCAGTGCCCGACTCGGTCGCAACGACCCACGCGATCATGCCCAGCGGGATCGTAATTGCCGCAATGACGACTACCGCGAAACCAAGCGCTATCTTTCGCGCAATCATAAGTCGGCGCCCAGACTGATGTGCAAGCGTGCATCCTGGTCATCACCGTCTTGCGGGAAAGCGACATCGAAGCGAATCGGCCCGAGCGGAGAGCGCCAGCGAAATCCGAGGCCGACTCCGGACACAGGTTTGAAGTTGCCATTGCGATACGCGTTGCCGGCATCAGCGAAGAACGCGACCGACCATCGTTCTCTGATCGGATGTTCGTACTCGATGCTCGCGATGGAAAGGCGGTTGCCGCCGATGACGTTCCCATCAGCGTCACGCGGACCCAGCGATTCGAATTTGTAACCCCTGATGCTGTCATCGCCTCCGGTGAAATATCGAACCGATGGCGGAAGTGCAACGAAATCGTCCTCCCAGATCGCGCCGAATCGCCCGCGGACCAACAAACGGCCGTTATTGCTGAACGAATGAATCCATTTACCATCGACGATCAGCTGAAAAAAGCTCGTATCCGAGCCGATGGCATCGCTTGCTGCGGAGACTTCGACACCGAAGCGATAGCCGCTCGTCGGCCGAAGCGCGTCATCTGCTATTACTCTTAACCAGCTCACTCCCGGCGTCAGCAATCGGCTTCGACTTTTCTCTGTGCCTACTTCGAAGTTCTCTACCAGCGCGTTGATGAACTGGGTCTCCTGCCAGCCTCTTCGGCGCGCGATAACCCTGCGAGCACCCAGCTCGACGCTGTCGCTGACTGCCGTCTCGGTATCTTCGTGCTTTATCCCGGCATCGAAGCTCACCCATTCCAGGCGCGGATCCCCAAACGGAAACCGGTAGTTGACGAGTACTTCCGAGATCACCGGAGACAGTTGGCCGTTGACGCCGAGTTGGGCTCCGCGCGTATTGATTCGGCGGTTCGTTGCGCCCGCTCGAACTCGCGGGCCGGTGTCGGTAGAGAACCCAACACCGTAGGTCGCCGATCTCGGCGCGGATGGCGTCAGCCGAACAAGTATCGGAACTGTTTTAGAGGTTCTGTCTTCGGCCAGCCCGTCGACATCGACTTCAGCGAAATATCCACTTGCGACCAGATCGAGATAGAGGTCGTTGAGGACGTTTCGATCGTAAGGATCGCCCGATGAGAATTCCAGGTAGCGCTCTACGAGATCACGATTAAGCACCTCTTGCTGAAGTTCTATCATGCCAAAGGAATACCTGGGACCGGAATCCAGGTGCAGCACGATGTCCGACGCGTTCTCGGCCGGGAAGATGTCGATCCTCGCAGCAGAGTAGGCCGCTTCCATGTAGCCGCGCTCTGATGACAGATCCAGCAGCGCATTCTTCAGGCTCGTGTAGCGACCATGATGGAGTACGCGACCCGGCTCAAGCTCGGAGCTTGCGACCAAAGTTGCGAACGCAGTGTCGTCCACCGCCGCGCCTGAAATACTGATCTCGACATCTCGCAGAATGACAGGATCGCCAGCTTCGACATCGAAACTCGCGATCCAGCAAGCTTCCTCGAACTGCAGCGACGATTCGATTTCAGCACCGTAGTAACCGAGCGCCTCGAGAGACCTTCGGATCTCAGCTTCGGCCCGCGAAAATTGATCTTCTATTTGCCATGAGACCGCTTCGCAGGACGCATCGTCCAGGCTCATGTGAATCAGCGCATTCTCGAGCAGCATCTCGTCCAGGCCGGAAATCTCGACCTCGGCTTTCGCGGCCGCGCCCGCGCCCAGAATCACGGCAGTGCCGAACGCCAGCGCAGGGTTGTGTCGGGTTTTTCGATGAGCGCTCAATGTTTTTCGTATTCGGCCAGCAGCGGGAAGATTACTATTGGAGTGGTGTCGATGGCAGATTGTTCAAGGTTTTGCCCGCGTCCGTTGGACGCTCCAGGGCTATTTCCAGGGCTCGCCTCGTACTTCAGTCGGGCTCGTCGAAAATCGTTTGGCGATTCGTCGCACTACGCGTCCGTCCCAGCGCGAAGTAGTTATCCAGCAGTTCGTAGCAGATTACCAGCTGCCGATCGGACGGGATCCAGGCTGCCTGCGGCTGCCCGCAGCGCCGAAAAGTGATCTGGAAAGGTTCTCGAATCGTAAACCGCTCGCGAAGTCGCCTTATCGTATTGTCAATTATTCCGCTCGCTTGCAGCTCATCTGCAACCCGCTGCGATGTCCGCGTCGGAGCGCGTTCGTACTCGACCTGAATTCCTGCGCCTTCCGGATCGCCCGGCTTTCGCCCGTAATTTTCCAGCAGCCACCGCAACGATCTCTCTGCCCGAGCGAATTCGCCCGGGCATCTCGTGGCTCGCCCCTCCGGCATGCCAACGCGAGCCGGTAGCTGCGCGAACCGCTCCGGGTTGCTTCCGTATATCAGGCAAATAATCTGGTAGAAGCGCTGAATTGTCAGCGAATGGCTGTCCCAGTATTGGATCTCCTGCCCGGCATTGACCGAGAAGTCCCAGGACGTAGCGAGTCCGTTCGCCGTTGCGTGTAAGAACTCTCTGGCACGGGCGGCGCGAGATTCATCGAACAGGTCCGCCCTGATCAGCGTTGCAGTCGCAATATAGTCGGCAGCATTTTCCTCGGGGCCTATCACCGGGATATCGAGATCGCCGATCAGGACGTGTGCGAGCTCGTGAAGCAGCACGTATTCGATATTACCGAGCACGAAGAGCATTTCGCGGTCGAGTGGCGGTGGCTGCTCACCCGGTCCGGTCGATTGCGAGACGACGGTGAGCGGCATCAGGAGCAGCAGGACAGCGCCGACGACCACAGGTCGAACGAGATTCACGGCCAGTCCCAAACTAGCCTTTTCCACGCGTGCCGGTACGACCCGATTTCGCGTGTTTTTCGATGTGTTCGATTATCATTCCGGCGACGTCTTTGCCGGTCGCTTCCTCTATTCCCTCTAATCCGGGCGAAGAGTTTACCTCCAGCACGACCGGCCCGTGGTTCGATCTCAGGAGATCTACGCCGGCGACGTTGAGACCCATGATTTTCGCTGCGCGTGTCGCGGTGGACCGTTCTTCAGGCGTGATCTTGATCAATTTAGCGCTTCCGCCGCGGTGCAGGTTAGACCGGAACTCGCCTTCCTGGGCTTGGCGTTTCATGGCTGCGACGACTTTGCTGCCAACGACCAGACAACGAATATCGGCTCCGCCGGCTTCCTTCACGAATTCCTGAACCAGAAAGTTTGCATCCAGGCCGCGGAAAGCTTCGACTACGCTCTCGGCTGCTTTCCGCGTCTCGGCAAGGACGACGCCTTTGCCTTGCGTTCCTTCCAGCAACTTTACAACGACCGGCGCCCCACCAACCAGGTCGAGCAAATCCTCGGTATCTGCCGGCGAGTTCGCGAATCCGGTTACGGGTAAGCCAATCCCTTGTCGGGAAAGAAGTTGCATGGATCGAAGCTTGTCGCGCGATCTGGATATTGCGACTGACTCATTGAGCGAATAGACGCCCATCATTTCGAACTGACGGACTACTGCGGTTCCGTAAAACGTTATCGATGCGCCGACCCGTGGAATTATCGCGTCGAAATCCGTCAGCGTCTTGCCGTCATAGTGGATGCTCGGCTTGAACGCGGCGATATTCATATAGCAGCGCAGGGGATTGATCACTCGAACGTCATGGCCGCGTTTTTCTGCTGCTACGATAAGCTGACTCGTCGAATACAGCCTTCTGTTTCTCGATAGGATTCCGATCTTCATTGTTTCTTGCCTTTCGTCCTGGCTTTTTTCCGGCGCTTCGTCAGATACGAACGAGAAGGATCCACGTTCGCCCGGAAGTTCAGCGCTGTTCGCCCGAGAAGCATACGGAACCGCATATCGTCCCGCGACGTCAACGTGATCTCGATCGGCCATTCGCGATCGAGAATTCGAACCGGCGTTTCGATGACGTAACGAATCTCCTTGTGCCCGCCCGAGTCAGTGACAACTCGCTGGTCGATGATCGCCGCCTCACAGGTGGTTTCGATCTCGGTCCGGTACTGTTTCGGGTGAATCTTGAACCGGACCCAGGGAGTGCCGTCGTTCTCGAATTCACCAACTTCGAATGCATGCAAAGCGGAAGTTCTGGCTCCCGTATCGACTTTGGCCTTGATACGCCGCAATCCCAGATCCGGGAGCGCCACCCACTCTCGCCACCCAACCAGAAGTCGGTCAGGATCGGGCTGGTCGTCACCTAGCCCCAATTTTCGTCAACCGCGTGAGCGGTGTGGAACTCGTCCACGGTCGCACGCGCTTCCTTGCCATCTGCGACTTCAGCGAGATGGAATAATGCATCACCCTCATGCGACAGTGGCGAAGTGCTTCGGCCGATGACAATTCCCGATGTCGATGCGAGGACCTTTACCTCGATCTCGCCGAAAGGGTCACTGATGGTGGCCAGAAGCTGCTCTGCCTTTACGCGCTCGCCGAGGCGACACACCGGTCGAACGATGCCGCTACCAGGCGCACGTACCCATGTCGTTCTGGTCGCCTGTACGGGCTCGATAAGCGGGCGCTTGGTGGTCCGCTTCGGCAGCATATCGAGCGCTCGCAGAACGCGCCCGATTCCGCGAATTCCGGCCTTGATCGACAGTTCGTCGAAGCGGAGCGCTTCGCCGCTTTCGTAGAGCAACATGGGAACGTCGTTTTCTGCCGCGAACTGGCGTAACGAGCCATCGCGGAGATTCGCGTCGATAATCACCGGCGCACCGAACTCTTTCGCCAGTCTCAGGACCTCGGGATTCGACAGATTTCCGCGTATCTGTGGCAAATTCGTCCGGTCTATCGCTCCGGTATGGAGGTCGATCCCATAGTCGGAGTTCGCGACGAGTGCCGTCGCGACGAGGTTCGCGAGTCTGGCAGCGATCGAGCCCTGTTCACGGCCGGGAAAAGCGCGATTCAGATCCCTGCGGTCCGGCAGATAACGTGATCGATTGATAAAGCCGAAGACATTAACGACCGGGACTGCGATGAGGCAGCCTTTCAGACGTTTTAACGACGACAGGCGCAAAAATCGCTTGATGATTTCGACGCCGTTCAGCTCGTCGCCGTGGACGGCTGCGGTAATAAAAACGGTCGGCCCCGCGTGCCGACCGTTGATTACGCGCACGGGCATCGAGAGTGTCGTGTTCGTATACAGGTCGGCCACCGGCAGATTGACGGTGCGGCGCTGCCCGGGCGAGATCTCGTCGGAGCCTATGCGTATGGTTTTATTGGTGTTTTTCAAAAGTGCCTAGCCGAGCGCAGTGGCCGCTCACCGTGTGACAGTACCATGAAGCTCGATGATGCCGCGTAGTCATCCGGGCCCGCCAAGTGTACCTGCCGTAGTGTATTGATAACTATATTTTTTCCGCGAAATCGTTGAACAATCGAGCAGCGTCGCGGGCGTTTTACCGGCGGCCGGAGCGGCTGGGCGCCGATAATGCAGCCGGGCGATGTGACGCGCCAGAGCTCTGGGCGGGCCCGCCCTGCCGGATCTAGTAGAATCAAAGCAAGAACCAGGAGGGGCACTGAATGAAAACCAGGTTATCCGCATTATCGGTCGGCGTTTTTTTGACTGCCGGAGGCGCGCAGGCGCAAGAACTCGGGAGCATGGTCGAAAGAGGGCGGGAACTCTTTCACTCCGAGATCGGCTGTCGTGTCTGTCATGCGGATACGGGCGAGGGTCTCGTCGGCCCGAGCCTGCTGTTCGGCCCGACACCGGTCGATATCTTCGATCAGCTCGAAAGTAACCCGGTCATGGGCGTCATCGTCAGCGAGATGGACCCTTCCGACGACGACCTGGTTGCGATCTCGATGTATATAAGAGAGCTTGCGGGCCTGCCACTGGATTCCGATTTGCCGCAGCAGTGGCTCGCGAATCTGGAAACCGTCAAGAGCAATCAGGCATCTTCCGGCGCAGAGTTCGTCAAGACAGAGCGCGATTTGCAGATAGAGTCGATCGAGACTTTCGAATCGCTGCAGGCGACCTGGACGCGCCGCGCCGGGGAGGGCAGCTTGCTGAGTCACTACGAGACGCAGGTACTCGGTACCTACGATCCCGGCGCACCGAAATTCACGCCCGAGCCGGGCAAGACCTACTTCTATGAAAACGTCGGGGTGAACAGCAAGCCGGCAGTCCTGTTCGACGGTTATGAATTGCCGAAGAGCAGCTCGGTCGTTGTCGGCGACGCCGAGACACATGAAGTCATTGCGAGCTATATGTTTCCCGAATCAATGCGTGGCGCCGTACATACAACGCTGACGTCGCCCGATGGACGCCATGTCTATATTGTCGGACCGCGACCCGATGGCGAAGAACTGGAAGGCGGTGTCGGAGCGACCGGAGGTGGTCGCCTCGGAACCTCGGCGACACTGATCAAGGTTGACGCGCTCACGCTTCAACCCGTCGCACAGATCGACATCGGTGGACGCCTGCATCACGGTCAGGTGTTTCGCGACCGGCTGCTGCTCGACATGTTCGGCCGCGATCAGGGTGGACTCGCGCTGATGGTATACAACACCGAGACGGACAAGATCGAAGGCGGCATTCTGGATACGGACCTTGGTGGATACGCGTACACCGTCTGGGCCGATCCCGATTACGAGTACATCTACGCGACAATGGAGCCGGCAGGTTACGCGACGGGCCGCGCCACCGGTATGTTCGGTGCGATCAGCATGTACCAGGGCAAGTTACTGGCGATGCGCCCCTATTGGATCGCGAAGATCGACCCCGATACCTGGGAGGTCGTCGACGAATTTCCGGTTCCCGGCTACCGGCCGAACTGGGCGGTCGTCGATTCCGCAAACGAGTACATGTACGTCGTCAATACGATGTCGAATGTCGCGAAGATGAATACCGTCACGGGAGAGGTCGTCTGGTCGAACGGTACCGGCATCGGCCCCTACGGCGGCACGCTGAATGCCGACGAGACGGAGCTGTGGATCGCGGACAAGGGCGAGGCAGCGGGCCACTACGGCCGCACGTTGACGGTACTCAACGCGAATTCGGGACAGCACCTCGAGACGTTGTTCGGCGGCTATATGGTCGACCATGTGCTGCTGGCGCCGAACGGCCGGGAAATGTGGGCGACGAGTAATGCCGAAGGCAGGCTCTATGTTTACGACGCCGAATCGCGCGAGCAGATCAAGGTCATCGACATGCCGGGCAATGGCGACGCGCACGGTCTCTCGTGGGTGCACTACGATGAGAATGGCGTGCCGAGTACGGTTCGCGACCAGGGCAACTTCCACAATGGCGTGAATCCGATGCGGGGTACGGCGCTCGATTACTGACGGTCCGGCCTGACGGAAAATCTGAAAGCGGGCCGTACATCGAGATATCGAGCGGCGGAGTTGCCGCGTGTGCGAATCGCTACCGGTCGCGGGCAATCGGTTCGCGTTCGGCCCGCTTGTAGTCAGCCCCGTTCGAGACTAGCGCGCAGCTAATGCTGGTGCCTGACGGTCGTCTGAGACGACATTCGCAAGCGTCGTCGCCCACTCGTCAAAACTGCGGCGAACCGTGGACCATACATCCGGTACTTCGTTGGGCAGGCCCAGGTCGGCGATTCTGACCAGCACTTTTCCGGTAGAGGCGTCGCTGAACTCAGCGACCAATGTGAGACGTTCCGGTGCGGTCGGAAAACTGAATCGCTTTGCCCACTCGAGTTGCTCGGCCGAGTAGTCGTTGACCATCAGGTCGACGATCTCCACGTGCACGCGCAGTACACCCGGCCCGGCAACGTCTGCGAGCTCGAATCCGTGACCGACGAACTGTTCGGAGAATGCGTCAG
Organism: Rhodospirillaceae bacterium; assembly: GCA_024638465.1. GTDB lineage: Bacteria > Pseudomonadota > Gammaproteobacteria > Steroidobacterales > Rariloculaceae > SMWC01. The sequence goes on from JAHEKF010000054.1 coordinate 8,342, forward strand.
CGTACGCGGAGCGGAACTCGGACAAGTGTCCAGCCGCGTTCTCACCGGGAACCGCGGACTCGCCGAACCAGACGCTCAGCGGGTCCATGATGATGCTGTGATAACCGTTAAGCGCAGCGCTTTGCTCCATAAAAACTGCGTCGAGCTCAGCATGATTTACCGGAATCCATGCCTCGGCATTGGCTACGTTATTCACTATCGCTACAAGCCCGGCAAAAACGACCGTGATGCCATAGCTCGCGCGCTTGTATTTTTTTATCCCTGTCGACATGTCGCCTCCCTGGCATAAATCGTGTCGATACATACGAGTAAAACGTTCCGGCTACCCCTTCGTTGACTCACGGGGAGATCGGATATTCGATTCGGGAACCGGTCGATCCTGTGACCTGTTTGATGAGAAAAAATATTAAGTAAGCGGACCCGAACGCGCGAGGAAATGAATCTCGAATCCCGGCTCTGTTTTCGTCTTATGTGAAGACCGGCGAGATATAGCTCTCGCTACCGCGAATCGGATCTCGGTAGTTAACAAAAGCCGCAAGCTCGGAATACGCGAAGGATTTTCGTCTCGGCTACGTCGATCTCTGTGTAAGCAAAAATTTTTCGCAGGGAGAAAACAGATGAAACGAATCAATTACAGGGCGCGGCTGTTGGCTGTCGTGACGGGCTTGTTTGTAGTCGCGGCAGGCGCACCCGACAGCCGGGCTCAGGATGGCGATGAAGCCGAATTCGATGTCGGCCGGCTGTTCTTTCAGCTCAACGACACGGATGAGGATCTCGGTATCCATCTGCTGGTTGACGGGGAGCCCTGGAAAACGCTCGAGATCGACGACCCACGCGACCGCAGGATTTTCTACGTAAGGACTCAGGGACGGCTCAGGCGTCAGGGACTCACCGAGTTCAAATTCGAGAGCGCGGAACCGAATTTCGAAGAGTTCACGGCCGAGCAATTTTTCAGGAGATTCCCTGAAGGCACCTACGACGTTGAGGGCAAGGGGCTCGATGGTACGGAATACGAAAGCGAGATCGAGATCACGCATCTCATGCCCGCTCCGCCCGATAACTTGGCCGTGAATGGTCAGGCTACCCCCGAGGATTGCGATGAAGAACCGGTACCGGTCGTCGAGGGACCGTTCGTCATCAGCTGGGACGCCGTGACTAAGTCACATCCGGAAGTCGGAACGCCGGGCGAACTGCCAATCAGTGTTGTGCGGTACGAAGTAGCGGTCGAGCGCGATGAGCCCAGCGCTATTGTGATGGATACGACGATCGAAGCCCCCGAGCCTCCGATGCTGCCCGCAACCAGTTTCGAGGTGCCGGCGTCGGTGTTCGGACCCGGCGATCTCGTCAAGTTCCAGGTGCTGGTGCAGGGTGGCGACGATTCGGGTACCGAAAACGAGACGTCATCCGAGAGCTGCTTCCTGGTGAAGTAGTGCGGCTGTTGGAACTCTTATGTTCAGAGCAAGGTCCGCGCGCCGCCGCCATCTGGCGGCGGCGCGGCGGCCTCCGCCGCAGCCAGGATCGTCTGATGTCGTGCTTTTCTCTGGCGTTTATTGCGGCATTGTTCGCTGTTCATGCGCTCGTTCCGGTTGCGGCTCAGACCGATCCTGAAGCCGCAGCAACCGCCGAACTTCACATCGTATTCGACGATGGATTACTCAGCGTCGACGCTCGCGATGCGGAGCTTCAGGCGGTTCTCGAAGAAGTTGCAGCGCAGAGCGGCCTCGCGCTATCGATTCGTGGTTCGCTGCGCGACAACATGACGATAGCGTTCACCGGGCTCGCGCTCACGACCGCGATCGACAGACTGTTGCATGGCCGGAGTTTCGCTCTGCAGTACGATTCCGGGTCGCCGTCCTTGCCGAGCCGCCTGTGGGTGATGTCGGCCAGTAACTCGCGTGCAGAAACCGACGCTCGGGGCGCGGACGCCGTACCCGGACTCGCGCGGCGAAATTCGTCTGCGATGGCTTCCCGCGAGAGGCTTGAAGCAGTCTCGGCCATGTCAGACAGGGAAACGGACACGTTCGCATTCGAGCTCGCGCCCGCACTTGCCGATGAGAGCCCAGCGGTGAGACTGGAGGCCGTTCACGCGCTTGGCGAGATAGGTGACGACACCAGTACCGGGTTTCTGCAGCAGCTGCTTTTCGACCCCGATGTCGATGTACGTGCGGCAGCGATTGATGCGCTGGCCGAAGCCGGTGGCGAGTTGTCTGCCCTGACGCTCTCCGCGGTTCTTCGCGATCCGGATCCCGCGCTGCGGGAAAACGCGGTATACGCTCTGGGCGAGATCGGTGGGCCGCGGGCGATGGAGTTGCTGAATCAGGCAACTTCGGATTCGGACGAGTCAGTCCGTCAGGTCGCCGACGAGGTCTTGCGCGAACTGGACGATCAACAATAGCTTAGATTTACGACATCGTTCGACGCAGCCAATGATTCGGTCGGCGCGGCGATCAGGCTGCTGTCTAGTTCATCACGCCGGTTTCGAGCGCGAAGAGCTCTTCGAGCAGGCCGCGCCACTCGGCGTATTGTTGACCGAGCCAGCTCTCCAGCTGCGCGACCCGGGCCTGCATGGCGTCAACCGTCGGGCCGACTTCATTGTCGAACGCCTGGGCGCGATCCGCCTGGCGTTGCTGCTGCATTCGGGCCCATTTGTAATTGTCATAGAGACTGCGAACGGCATCGTAACTACCGCGCGGCCCGCTCGTTTGCGTTGCCACGCGCTGAATTTCTCTATTCTCGAACTGGGCCACCTGGCGCCGGTATTCGAGCCATAAGTCGTAAATCGATACGATCTCGCCGTGAAGCTCCTGAAATTGCTCGTCGACCGTGTCGATAAATACATATTCGCTTCGGCGGATCCTCTCGATTCGCTCGAGCATCGGGTCATTCTCGGCTGGCAGGCGCTGTAGTTCGGTTGTGCCGTCAGCCATCGTGACCAGATAGCCGTCGAATATCGACGGCGCGAGTTCGGTCGCGTAACGAAGAAACGAGATCTCGATGATGTCCGAGAGCTCCGCCTGGCTACGAGCGGCGCGAGCCAGCCGAAGGTCTTCGGCGATCGCATCGAAGAGAGATTCATACCCGTACAGGTCCGCGGGCTCGCCGCTATCGGCTCCGATTGATGTTGCGTCGCTTGCATAGACGTTGTCGATCCACTCTCGCCCTCCGGCATCCAGCACCAGAACGGATAGCTCCAGCCCGTTTCCATCGGATCTGACGATCTCGCCGGAGACGAGCAACTCCGCCGCGTCTTCGGATTGCGGCACGACGCGCACGGCGCCCCATTCGTTTGTTTCGACCAGCGCCTCGCGCAGCATGAAAGGCAGCAGCAGAGCTTCGATCTCACGTACTTCCGGAAGCACGCGTTCGCGACCTGTTTCGAGCGGATCATCCGGAACGCCAGGATCGAAAACGGCAATCGAGATATTCAGTTCAGCGACGGTCCTCTCGACAGCGCCTGTCGCCGATTGCCCGTGCGAGTTCTGTGCTGTCAATAGCGTCACCAAAGCGGTGACTAAGGCAGCGCTTCGCGCGAATCGTCTGTTCGTTAGTCGAGTAATGGCAGTCCCCCCGTCGAGCACACCCTGTTTCGCGACAGTGTCTCGATACATTCGAACTGGGACGTGCCGGGTTCGTACTTCGTATAGAAACGGCTCAGCGTGAAAGCCATGCCCGTGTTGGTCGAGGCGACGGTCGTGGCGACGTGCATGTCCTGGCCCTCCGGAGCGACCGTGAAGCGATGGCTGACGAGCAGGCCATCGGGCAGTATGAGTCGTGAGATAAACTGCTCGCCGTTCCAGCCGCAGATTTCGGCACCATAAGGCGTTGCCGCTCCCTGAGCGACACCGTTTGCGAATTCACAGGAGATATCGAAATCGTTTTCTCTCACCATGAGGATCTCGCTGTCGGTCTGATCGATCGAGAAATATCTCAGGCGCGTGATTTCGTCTGCGAGGCGCGCCAGCGCGAGAATGGAATTCACGTCCCGCGTCGAGTAGACCGTGCCGGCATTGTCCAGACCCGATAGTCCGGGAGGCCTGAGATCCGGCGTCCCGCGTCGCAGGCGTCGAAACCATTGATCCAGCGCACGGTTGACGTCGTCACCGCGGAAATAGTCGCGCTCCCAGTACCCGCTCAGATCCGCCGGAAGCGAGTCCTGTGCTGCCGCCGAATCGGGCCGGGCGACAGGTTGTGCGCAGCCCGCGACAAGCAGGCCGATAACGAGCAGGCTCAAAGCGTGCGGGCCGGTTCTCAAGAATTGCGACATTAGCATCTAACGGTCTGCCTTCCTCTATCCCTATCATCTTATATTCGGCGTCGCGATTCAGCGCCCGGCGCAGCGCCCGGAGACCTGCGGATGGCGGCAGATCGGGCGGTGCGATGGCTTCCTGGCCATATCTTTGCGCGTATAGTTACCGAACGAACCGCTACAGAGAAAGGCAGAATAATGAATTCCAGCTGTTGCACCAGATCGTTATCGACGTCGATCGCATTCGGGGCCATCATGATCGCATCCGGGTGCAGCGATCCTGAATCTGCAGCGCTGACCGACGCCGCGGCCGTTCAATCTCCGGCTCCCGGGATGGGGATGGGAGGAGGCCAGCCGGTCGAGTTCGGTATGGAAAACATTGTCGGCGATTTGTTTCATGCCGGAATCCGCTCGGGCGGAGGCGGCCACAACACGGTCGTTCTCGTTACGCCGGATGGTGCGATCGTCGGCGACCCCATTCGCGCCGACTTCGCGGAGTGGCTCAAGGCCGAGCTACGCGAGCGCTTCGACACAGAGGTCGCGTTCGTGCTCTATAGCCATCACCATCCGGACCACGCGTCGGGCGGAGCCGTATTCGCCGACACCGCGACATTCGTTGCCCACGCCAACATGGTGGACGCGCTGCAGCAGCTACCGAGCAATTTCCAGCCAATGGACGCCAACGGCAATGGCACACTCGAGCGGAGCGAGGCACGTGGCGGAATTCTCAACGGCTTCGATCGCGACGATACCAATCAGGATGGCATGCTCACGGGCGCGGAGGTCAACGCGCATACGCAGCCGCCCGATATAACGTTTACCGATCGGCTCAGCATCAGTCTGGGCGGCAGTACGGTCGAGTTACACCACATGCCGCCCGCGCACTCGGAAGACATGACGGTTCTGTATTTTCCTGAAGAAAGCGTGGTGTTCACGGTCGATTTTCTGCAGGTAAACCGTTTGCCCGGCGGCGCCAGTGGTTTCCTCGCCGGCTACTCCGTCGATCACTACGAGGCCGCGGTTGAAGCAGTACAGGCGCTGCAATTCGATACGCTCGTCCAGGGCCACTCGGAGCTTCTCGGGACGAGAGCCGACGTCGACGATTTCGTCACGTTGCTCAGGACGCTCGAGTCCGAGGTCGCCGCTGCAGTCGCGGCAGGAAGCAGCCTGGAAGAAACACTGGAGTCCGTAATGCTCGACGGCTACAGCGACTGGCTTCTGTACGAGACGAGGCGCCCGCAGCTCGTGCAGAATATGTACGAGTTTCTGAGTGCAGAGTAGTCATGGGAGAAGTTAAGCTGTCTCTATTGCGCGCATTGGCGGTAACCGTGGCGTTGTGGACCGCGCAGGTCGCAGCGGCGCCAAACATAGTCATTTTTATTTCGGATGACATGGGCTGGGGGGACGTCGGTTATCACGGCAGCGATATCAACACGCCGCAAATCGACAGACTCGCAGCCGAAGGCGTCATCCTCGAGCGTTTTTACGTCCAGTCGGTCTGCTCTCCGACGCGAGCGAGTCTCATGACCGGGCGAACGTCGATACAGCATGGTGTCGCGAATCCTTTCAATCCCTGGTACGAAAACGGATTACCGCTCGACGAGAAGTTGCTGCCCGAATACCTGCGCGAGCACGGCTACGCGACTCACGCGGTCGGAAAATGGCATCTCGGTCCGAACGAGCTTCAATACCATCCGAAAAACCGCGGCTTCGATACTTACTATGGCAGCCTGCACGGGTATGCGGCGAACCACGAAACGCGGACGGCTTTCGGCCGCGTCGATTGGCAGCGAGACGGCGAAACCGTCATCGAAGATGGCTACGATACGCATCTGATTCGTGACGAGGCGATTCGCCTGATCGAGAACCGCGATGCGGATCGCCCGTTTTTCCTTTACGTTACGTTCACCGCACCGCATACACCGTTGCAGGCACCAGAAGTAGCAATCGCCGAGTACGCTCACGTTGAAGGCAACCGCCGCGTTTACGCTGCCATGGTGTCGGAAATGGATCGCGCGGTCGGTCAGGTGGTTGACGCGATCGACCGCGAGGGAATCGCCAACGACACGTTCGTGATGTTCTTTACCGATAACGGCGGCGTGCTACAAGCGGGGGCGAGCAACGGGCCGTTCCGCGGCGGCAAGGCGACGCCGTTCGAGGGCGGTGTGCGCGTTCCGGCGGTTGCCTACTGGCCCGGTGTTCTCGTCAGCGGCACTCGATTTAACAATCGCGTCATGGTCATGGATCTGTTGCCCACACTGATGGACATGGCGGAACTGCCGTTCGAGCCGGCAAAGCCGCTCGCCGGCCACAGTGTATGGCCGGCGCTCGCGGAAGGAATGCCGATGCGACCGGAGCCCGCGGTACTCTCGAATCTTCAGGCTGGCGTCATGATGCATGCGTACTTTCGTGACGAGTGGAAATTCGTCCGTGCTCACAATGCGTCAGGCGAAATTCAGGATTTTCTGTTCGACATTTACAGTGACCCGAGTGAAGAACACGACGTCTCGGCGGATTTTCCCGAAGTCGCGGCCCGGTTGGCGGCCGAACTCGACGCCATGCCGAAAGTCGAGCCGGTGACCGCCGGTCAGCGACCACCGGATTTCCAAGCGCCGGGCGCGCCGGCCTCGATCGAACCCGATACGCGTCCACCCACCGGCACGCCTTTTGCGGAAAGCGGTCCCGTTCCCTATCCAGAGCGAAACTACGTCGCGCCTGAATAAGCCGGATACCGTGATCCGGCAGCGTCGATCCGATGCGAGACAGCGGCTGGCGCCGCCGACCCGCGACGACTCGCGATACAAAAGGCTTTAGACCGCCGTGAAGACACGCGCGGATATCGGTCTTTGGGCATTGCGTGTCGGCGCCTGGCTGGTGAGCGCGTTCGCGGGCTACTCGTTTCTTCTCAATCCTGTCGTTCCCGGTATTACGTTCGGGCTCGCTGTTGTGGTCTGGCGTTGGGCCGATACAGGCCGGTTACCGGGAATGCGATCGGTAGTCTTCGTCGGTGCGTCGACGATCAATTTCGCGATCGTGATCGGAATTGCCCGCGTCGATATGATGAACGCGCCGGTGTTCGACCCTGTAGAGCCTGCCGTGATCGTGGGGACCGTGCTGTTGCCGGTCGCGCAACACTACGTGTTCGGGCTCGAGTGGCGGAGAATCATTGTCGCCGTGCCCACGATCTACTTCGCAGCATACGTCACGGCGTTAATTGCCAGCGCGCTTGTTCCGAACGCTCCATGGAACACGATCGTCAACCCCGTCGCCGCATGGCAGCTTGCCTACCTGCTGACGATGCGCCCGGATGAAATCCGGACTACATGAAAAATCGATTGACTGGTTGATCGCGCACACCTGGATCGAGCCGTCGCCGTCGACGATCTAGCCCGAGCGCCGCGATTCTTTAGATTTCTTTTGATCCCGCGCTCTGCATTTACTCGATTAAACGGCAGATTCTCGTCATTTTCTCGAAAATAACCCACTACAATGGCAGCACAGCATGGATTTGTTCCCGGGAGACCAAGAATGATCAACTGTCGGCCGCTGATGACCGTTTCGATTTCGACTGCGGCGCTGCTCGTTACGGCACCGCTGCTCGCTCACCACGGCGCGGTGACCCAGCCGTCGCTCTATCTGACCGACGATTTTGTCGAGCTGCAGGGCGAGATCGTCGAAGTCCTGTGGCGCAATCCGCACACACGCGCGCGGATGAGTGTCGTGGACGAAAACGGCAACGAGCAGCTCTGGGAGATTGAGCTCTCGCCGGGCCCGCGTGGACTGGAACGAAGTGGCATCAACCGTGACGATCTCCTGGGTCCCGCGCGTGCGGCGGGCTACGTTTCACGCCGTGACGCCGATTCGCTGGGTGCGCTGCACATCCTGTTGCCGGACGGTCGCGAGTACGCGCAGGGAAACCGCGAGCTGCTTTGGGGCGGCGATCGCTTTACGAATTCGTTTCAGGAGATAGACGAGGAGCAGGCCGCCGAAGAACGCCGTACGGCGACGAGTATCTTCCGTACCTGGGGGCGCCGCCAGGGACCCCGGCCACAGGCCGACGAGTACCACCATCTCCTGACCGAACGCGGCCGCGAACTTGCAGCCGGGTTTTATGCGCCGCGTGATAACCCGGAACTGGAGTGCCGTACCGGAGTCGGTGCGAGCATGATGGATCCGACGCCGTTACGGATCGTTGACGAAGGCGATCGCATCTCGATTCATCAGGCCGAGTACAACGTGCACCGCACGATCTGGCTGGACCCCGAAGCCTCCGGCGCAGAGCCTGCCGCGTCGCCGTACGGTTTCTCGGTCGGGCGCTGGGAAGACGACGTGCTCATCGTGCACACGACAGATATAGATTTTCCCTATCTCGATCCTTACGGTACGCCGCAGTCGGACCAGACAGAGTATCTCGAGCGCTTCGAGCTAGAGGAAACGGACGGCCAGGTTGCCCTGAACTACTCGCTGACAGCTACGGATCCGGTCCTGTATGCGGAGCCGATCGTTTTTGCGCGATCACGCCAATGGCAGCCCGGGCGCGTATTCGAAGAATTCAACTGCGCCCATGAGTGGGACGGTACGGAGTGATAACTCCGCGCTCGCGCGGAAACAAACGCTCGCTTCAGGACTCAGAGTCTGCAGGTCGCCGGTAGATACTCGAGCTGTAACGAAGACGCGATGTAAGTCGCCGTCTCGCCGCCGCCGGCAGTCCCGAGCAGGTTCAGACCTGCCGGTGCGGGTGACGTACCGCAGCGCCAGACGATCTCCAGGTCTTCAGTCTCGTAAGGCGTCATCGTAAACGTGCGGTCGTGGATCTCGGCATTGGCTTCGTTTCCGAAGGTGACGACGATGACGCCTCCCTGGACGTCGACGCTCTTGACGAAACTGCCGGAAGTATCTTCAGCCGCGACCGTCATTCCGGCTTCCTTCCGGTTGAGCGGTGCTTCGCCCCGGTTCATGAAAGCATTCATTACGCGCTTCTTCATCGGCGAAGCCATGTTGATGCCTTCGGTCACTTGCGCACGAATCGTGTAACGCTGGTAGGACGGAATTGCGGCTACGGCCAGTATTCCGACGATCGCGACGGCGATCATCACTTCGATCAAGGTGAATCCCGAGTGCTTCCCTGCATCCCTCATCCCCGTTCTCCTCTGTATTGGTTTTGGTTTTGGGAGATTTCTTAGTGCCGCCAAGATAGCAGTGCGAATGCCGCGTTACGGTGATGGATGTCGCAAAAATGCTGCGAAATCAATATCTTCAATGGATCTATTGAACAGAATACGGTCAGTCGATCGCGGCTAACCGGACCTCGAACGTCGTGCCACCGCCGGGCCTGTCCACGCAGGCGACGCTGCCGCCCTGGCGAACGGCGATGCGTCGAACCAGTGCCAGGCCAAGGCCGACGCTGCGGTCGTGCTCCGGGGTCTGTCTCGATCGATAGAAAGGCTCGAAGATTCGCTCGCGCTCATCCTCGGGAACACCGGGGCCGCGATCAGAGACCGACAGGCGTGCGCCGCCTTCACCGATCGGCGCGGCCACAGCTTCGACGAGACTGCCACCGGCATACTTCTGCGCGTTCTCGAGAAGGTTCCGAATCAGGCGTCGCAGCATTCGCGGATCGCCATGGATCGTTACGGGCGCGCCGCTGACGTCGGCACCGGTACGCGCTGCCTCCTCGGCGAGCAGCGCCAGCAGATCGACCTCTTCCGTATGTTCGAACTGATCGATTGTGTCGAGCCGGCTCGCCAGCAATAGCTCGCCGATCAGATCGTCGAGATCGGCGATATCCTGCATCAGCCGCTCGCGGAGTTCAGGCCGGTCGCCGGACTCGAGCAGCTCCAGTGCAACGCGCATGCGAGCGAGCGGCGTCCGAATCTCATGCGACACGCCTGCGAGCACGTGCCGCTGCGCTTCCACGAGACGCTCGATTCGATCGGCGGAGCGATTGAAGCTTCTCGCCAGTTCGGCGACTTCGTCCTTGCCTTCGATATCGACGCGAGTCGAGAGCTGGCCGGCACCAAGCGCGTCGACCCGGGATTGCAGCCTTTCCAGCCGGCGGGTGATGCGCCTGGCAATCGGCAGCGATCCCAAAGCGATCGCGATGGCGAGCAGCAGCAGCGTGATCAGCAGCGCGGGCGGACCGCGTTCCTGAGGATCGACGAGAAACAGGCGTCCATCGGGTAGTACGAGGACTGCGGAAGAGTCGTCTTCGTATTCATTGCGTCCGTCACGAATCCGCGGCCCCCGCGGCATGTCGATCGGCTCCCCGGCATTTGCGATCAGGCCGCCGTCCGCGCCCCTCAGCGTAACTTGCGCAACGAGTGCTTCGGCGACGCGTTCGATCGCGAGCTGAGTATCTTCCGCGGACAACTGCGGAGGGACGACGAATTCGCTGACGAGTTCGCCGAGATTATCCCGTCGCTGCTCCCATGCGCTTTCGGGCAACATCTGAAAGCCGATAGCGAGCATGACGACAAAGATCAGAAGGATGCCGACGAAGCTCGCATAAATCTGCAGATAGAGACGACGCATCAAGAGCGGTCCTCATCCTGCGATTTCGCGAAGACGTAGCCCGTTCCGCGTATAGTGATGATACGGCGTGGATGCTTCGGATCGTCCTCGACTTCGGCGCGAATGCGCGAGATGTGAACGTCGATACTGCGATCGAAAGCTTCCAGATTCTGGCCTCGCAGCTGGTCCATGATCGCGTCGCGTGACATGACTCGTCCTGCATTGGACGCGAGCACACACAGTAAATCGAACTGATGGCTCGTCAGCGAGCACTCCTTTCCGTCGACCGTGACGACTCGCGTATCCGCATCAATCGCGAGGCGCCCGAAACGCATGGCGCGAGATCGATCCGTGTTGGCATCGCGCCGCCGCAGTACGGCATTCAGACGCGCGAGTAGCTCACGCGGGTTGAACGGTTTCGGCAAGTAGTCGTCTGCGCCGAGTTCCAGGCCGACGATTCGGTCCATCTCTTCGCCACGCGCGGTCAGCATGACGATGGGTATGTTCGACGACGAACGGACCTGTCGGCACACATCGAAGCCGTCGCCATCGGGCAGCATGACGTCGAGAATCAGTGCGTCGAAAGAGCCGGATTCGAGTGTTTCGAGCCCTGCAGCGACATTGCCGCGTGCGACGACGTCGAGGCCACGACCGTTCAGATACTCGCTGACCATGGCGGCGAGATCGTTGTCGTCTTCTATCATGAGAACGCGTTTGTGCATCGGTTGGCCTCAATGCGAACCGTGCGCGAGTGCGCACGGCCGCATTCTACTCCGGGACCGCCGGCCTAGTGCCGGCGGAAACGCCTGAGCTCCATCAGCTCAATACGCTGCTCGGGAGTCAGGACGTCCGCCACATCGGCAACGGCCTGCGCCAGACGCTGCGATGCGGTGTCCGCCTGAAGTATGCCGTTCGCGCGCAACTGCTCGAGTGCTGCCCGGTCGACGGACGGCTGCAGGAGGATTTCTCGAATCGCGTCATGCGCGGAATCGCGTTGTTGCGCTACCGCCTGCATATCGGCCACCAGCCCCTGCACGATCGCCGTAACCTCGAGGCGCTGTTCGCCCGTCGCGTCGATTCGATTCAGTGCGACGTCGAGGACGAATTCGACGTGCTCAGCTCTGAGTTCAGGCTCACTGCCGCCCCAGCGTAGCCCGTCCCGGAAGCCGGACTGGGCGAATGCCCCGATTGAGACCGTGAGCAATGCAGCGGTCACGGCACCGAGAACGATGCCGCTGAGAAAGCCATGGCGGCCGCTCCGCCGATAGCGGTGCGGCCTGTTCGAAGTGCTGTTCGTGGATCGATTTTCCTGGTTCATTGCCTGCTCCTGAGTGTCATTTCCATCGCGACCTGCGATGAAAGCAGTCTGGGTGCGGGCCGTTTCCGGCGTATTGCCGCTGCGTAAAGTTCTGTAAAGGCCGCGCGAAAGGGAATTCCCGGGGCGTGCCGGGACGGCAGGAGTTGCGCCGGAGATTCCGACATTATGTTCGCATTATGCTGATTTTGCGGAGAAAATCGGAAATCGAAGGCCGACTTGAGGTATACTGCAGCGCCGCGCTGAAACT
>JAHEKF010000108.1 GCA_024638465.1 Rhodospirillaceae bacterium
TGCCCATTCGGATCGGCGCCGGCGTGAATACGCGATTCGATTTCAAAGATCTGTTGTTCGATTTTCTGCCGACATTGGGTGCCGCGCTCTATGTCTGCATAGTATTTCTGCAGTTCTTCGGCCTGCTTTCTATTCAGCTCCGCGCTCGCTTGCCGGCGTTCCTCGGCCTCGGCCCGATGAATGGCGAACACATCGACGCTGTAATCGGCTCTGTTGGCCGAGAACGACTCACCACAGCCTCCGCCAGAATCCGTGTACGACTTGGGCAAGGTTTCGCAGTTGACGCCGCCGAAAGCGCCGGTCTTGCACTGAGCTACTGTGAGCTCTGCAATCCGGTCTTGGGACATGCTCCGTGTGTCCTGGTATTGATAAATGTAGTGAACAATTTTGGTCGCGCCGCTATCGAAGGCATCGGGCCCACCGAACTGGTCGAGCAAGCGGTCCTTATCTATGCCTTGTCGCATCAGACGGCTCGTTGAACGAATGAAGTTCTCGGCAAACGCACAGTCGGCCGTTCCAGCTGAATCCGCATTTGAGCGAACCACGACTTTCTCGGCCGAGGTAGAGCAGGGCGTTTGCGAATATGTTGTAGCGCCGTCCGCGCCGACACACCGGTACACGTCTGCGTAGACGGGAACGGCCCACGCCAGCAAGGCCAGCAACAGTGTCTGCCTCATCGTCATATCCAGTGACCGCAGCAAAACACCAGTCTACGGTTTGGAAACGTCACCGTTGTTCGACGGGTTCTCACTATTTGCAGCTGCCCGACCCGATACTCGGGGATTGCTCCGACGGGTGCGAGGCCTGGTTACAGCTACCGCACGAAGTGAGACTCCCAGAGCGCTATTCAGGCGCCGAGCGGTACAGGGTGGTCAGTCAGGGATTGTGCGATCTCGCTAAAAAATCGTCTCGCGCCAGCCAACCAATTTCTTCAGATACTGTTTGATATCGGTCTGCTGCGGCACCGGCTGTCTCTCGTGCTTGAGAAACATCCATTCTGTATGTACAAGCATGTCGTCAACGGATGCATACTGATCCGGATCGTACTGCAAGCGTCCGACGAAGGGCGCGAGAAAACGGTGGTCTTCGGCGAAGCAAAGCAGTTTCTTCGCGTCCGAGCAAAGACGATTAATTGCCTTTACGTCGTCAAAACCCTCGTCCGGTCCGAGCAATACACAGAAGTGATAATTCCCAATGTGTGCTATCGACCGTGCTGTCGGAAAATGATCGTGTAAGAGCTGTGCGAAGACTTCTCCCGGCGACGTTCCTGAATTCTCGTCATCGTGCGATGCCAGCACATCGTCGATGTCGAACAGCAGCACTGAAAGTCCACGCTCGGCCGCGAAACTGTCGAAAAACTCCGCTCCGCTAATGCTGTGAGTCACGCGATCGGACCGGTCGGCCGTCGGATCGGATTCCCGCATGATCTCATTGACGACCATGTCGGCGAGGTTCTCAAGCATCGTTTTGTCGTCGTCACTCAGCTCGCGCGGTATTCTGTCGATGATGCAAAGCGTTCCGAGCCGGTGGCCATTGGAAGCCTTGAGCGGTGCTCCGGCATAGAAGCGAATACGCGGCGGTCCCACGACCAGGGGATGGTCTCGAAACCGCGGATCGAGCCGTGTGTTTCGAACTTCGAAGACACCGTCCCCCAGGATCGCGTGTCCGCAAAAAGAGACCTCCCGCGATGTCTGGGTGCTATCGATTCCCACGGCGGACTTGAACCATTGCCGTTTTTCGTCGACCAGACTGATCAGCGCAATCGGCGTTTCGAACGCTCGCGCGGCGATGCGTGTGTATCGATCAAAGCGATCTTCACGTGGCGTATCGAGAATTCCCAGACCTCGCAACGTGGCGATTCTGCCTGCCTCGTAATCCGGTAGTCCGGCTTCTTGCATCATCGTCTCCCTTTACCGTTCCTGTGTTTTCAAAAAGAAGCCCCACAAGGCCCAGGAAGCCTTGCGGTCTGCGTTCGTGACCCACTCCATGTGGTTCGTGTTGTTGGTCCTACCTATAAATACGACTGCGGCGGCAAAAAGTTGGTAGAAATTCCGAAAAATAGCGATGTTCTACGTTGGCGCGCTCGAGAAAAAAAATGGGCAATAAATTCCGGTAAAGTAAGTGTTTTCAGCAAGTTATAGCCAGAAACCACGTCAAGAGTTTCCCAGCCCGTCGGACGAAAGCTCAGGTTTGCCAACAGGATAGCGTCGTGCAGCGATCTGCCTGCGAACCGTGTACTCGATGCGCAGAGCTAACCGACTAAAGCAAAGTTCCTATCGGACCGGTCGGGAGCCCGATCCGAGACCGACGCGGTCGGCCGACAGACGCGCGAGCATCGCAAGTGCGCCCGAAGGGCGAGGGCCTTTTTTCCTTTCGCTTTCGTGATATATCTCAGGCGTGGGTCAAATTACCTCGCTATTCGTCCACAAGGTGATTGCCCAGGCCGACGACAGCCTGGACAAGCGCGCTTTCCTCCAAGCAGTCGGAGTCGATCCCGATGCAGCGGTCGATCCATCGGTAATGGTCACGGACACTGACTATTACGAGTTCTTTGCGGCACTTGCTCGCGCCGACCCGAACGGGCTCGAACTGCCACTGCAGGTCGGCGCAACGATGCGCTGCGAAGACTACGGTGCTTTCGGATTGGCGTGGAAGTCAGCGCCGAACCTGCGCGGATCCTGCGAACGTGCCTCGCGCTACGCTCGCGTGCTTACGAGCGTTGCCACCTACGAGGCTCGCGAGGCTGATGAGGGTGTCTATATGCTTCTGCACCGTGACGGCGACCGGGCACAGCTCGGGCTTCGGTTGTCCAACGAGGCCACGATCGCGAGTATTGCCGCCATCAGCCAGGAAGTTTCGACAACTACCTTCCGGGCGCTGGCGATCTACTTCAAGCATGGTATGCCCGGTTCGGCCGTCGCTCATGAACGTCACTTCGGTTGCCCGGTACATTTTGGTGCAAATATGGACGCACTGCTCGTTTCCCACGAGACGATGCAGGCGCCGAACCGGGTGGGCGATCCGGACATCGTGAAGTTCTTCGATACACACCTTGAGGAGGAACTCTCGAAGTTCGAAGACGATGCTTCACTCGACCGGCGCGTGCGCATACAGATCTCGCAAGCTCTGAGCCAGGGCATACCGACCGTCTCGGACATTGCGAGTCACTTTGGCATGAGCGGCCGTACGCTGCAGCGGCGCCTGTCAGATCGGGGGTATTCGTTTCAGAAACTCGTCGACGAGGCGCGCCGGGAACTCGCTGAACGGCTCCTGAGGGAGACGTCCTATCCGCTCGCCGAGGTCGCCTTCCTGACAGGCTTTTCCGAGCAGAGCGCCTTTAATCGCGCCTTCAAACGCTGGGCGGGACAGACGCCGCGCTCGTTTCGCATTAAGGCGCAGCGCTGACGAACTGAATCCGGCGCTTGGCGTATCGCGTCAAAGAATGGGCACAAACTGTCAAGAATGACAGGGGTTCGGCCCGGAAGATTGACTTGCAACCCGTCCCAACTCTTGAGGAGCAAGTCATGAACTCGAATACGACAGAGAATCAGACAGTTACCGGATTGACGCTGGTCCTGGGCGCCACGGGTAAGACCGGCCGGCGCATCGCGAATATCCTCAAAGCGAATGGCCACACGGTGCGTCTCGGCTCCCGTTCGGCGACGCCGTCCTTCGACTGGAATAACGAGGCTGGCTGGGATGATTGCCTTGCCGATGTCGACGCTGCTTACATCAACTATGCACCCGACCTCGCAATGCCGGGCGCGACGGACTCGATCCAGGCATTCGTCGACCGGGCGAACCGCCATGGCGTCCGGCGCCTGGTGCTGCTGTCTGGCCGCGGTGAGGAGGAAGCCCAGGCCTGCGAACGCATTGTTCAGGAAAGCGGCATCGACTGGACCATCGTGCGTGCCAGCTGGTTCAACCAGAACTTCTCCGAAGGCGCGTTCGTCGAGATGGTGCAGGCGGGGCAGATAACTCTGCCAGACGTCGATACGCCTGAGCCGTTCGTTGACGCTGATGATATCGCCGAGGTCGCCGTCGCGGCGCTGACCGAGGCAGGGCACGCCGGTGAAGTCTACGAAGTGACCGGCCCGCGAATGCTCACCTTGGCCGACGTTGCGGCCGAACTGTCCAACGCAACGGGTCGGGCTATCGAGTACGTTCCGGTACCGCATGACGCATTTGTGGCAGGAGTTGCCCAATCCGGAGCGCCGAAAGATGTCGTCTGGATGCTCGATTACCTGTTCGCGACCGTACTGGACGGCCGCAATGCCTACCTGACCGACGGCGTACAGCGTGCGCTCGGTCGTGAGCCGAAGGACTTCGCCGACTACGCGCGGGAGATTGCAACAACCGGCGTATGGAAGGCTGTTGCCTGAAGCCCTTGCCCTTTCAATGGAGATTACCGATGAACCGAAACGATAAAGGAGTGAGCGTATTCAGCTCATACGGAACCGGAGCATTGTTGCTCGCGAGCGGCCTGATCGCTGCAGGCATCGCTGCCATGATCCTGCTTGCACCAAACGCCTTTTACGGGAGCTACGGGATCGATCTCGGCGCCAATGTAAGTCTCGCGAACGAGTTGAAAGCACCGGCCGGCGCATTGCTGTTGGCCGGACTCCTGATGATGGCCGGCGTGTTCAAGTCGGACTTCATCATCCCGTCACTCGCCACGGCGGCGGCGGTTTACCTGTCGTATGGCCTGTCTCGCGTTCTAAGCATGGCGATTGACGGCGTTCCGCACAGCGGACTGGTGAGTGCTGCGGCGATCGAAGTCGCTATTGGCGCAATCTCCCTCGTGGACCTGCTGCGACATAGAAAAACAACCGTCGCCCGTCGGATTGCCGCTGAAGACACCTGGTACGCAAACACTGAGGAAGACGCAATATGAACTTCACTGCTACAGCTTCGGCCGTCGTGGCGTTGCTTGGTTCGGCCTTGATTGCTGGTGTTTTCTTCGCCTTTTCCAGCTTTATCATGAAAGCACTCGCGCGTGTGCCCTCGCATGAGGGCATTGCCGCGATGCAATCGATAAATGTTGTCGTACTCAACCGGTCATTTCTCGGCGTATTCATAGGGACCACGGTGATATCGGTACTGGTCGCCG